>NZ_JBGQOI010000006.1:0-259296 GCF_052113765.1 Pseudomonas sp. W22_MBD1_FP4
CATGTGAGAGTAGGTCATCGTCAAGATTAAATTCCGAAACCCCATTTGCGAAAGCAGATGGGGTTTTGTTTTGGGCGATCGGAAAGTGCGAGGGCGGATCAGGGCGAGCTCTCGAATATCCTCAGGGGCGGCGGGCCTGCCACCTTTGTCATTGATGCGCAAACATCCGTCAAAGTACCGTTGAGGAATTCAATGCAAAGTGTTTCTGCATTTTTGGTATGGTGCAGCACATTTTCCCAAGGATTGATCTTTCATCGCAGGATGCGGCGTCGACCCTCTTCAACGAGATGCTGTAGAAATGCCAGAACCGATACCGATCAAAGATCACGAAAAAGAAAACCGTCTTGTCAATAAACGCCTGCTCGCTTGCGCGCTACTGGTCATTGGCATCACATGCGCTCTGGTGGGGCGTATGTATTTCCTGCAGGTCGTACAGTTCGACTACCACTCCACAATTTCTGAGAACAACCGCGTCCACGTATTACCCATTACGCCGACGCGTGGCCTTATCTATGACCGCAACGGTGTGGTATTGGCCGACAATCGCCCCAGCTACAACCTGACCATCACCCGCGAACGCACCACCGACCTCAAGGGAGAGTTGGATGCCATCGTCAATCTCCTGCACTTGCCGCCTGAGGACCGTGGGTTATTCGACAAGGCCTTGAAGCAAGCGCGCCATCCCTTCGTTCCAGTGACGTTGTTTTACGAGTTGACCGAAGAGCAAATTGCGTTGCTGGCAGTGAATGAGTTCCGCCTGCCGGGGGTCGATGTAGAACCACAGTTCGTCCGCCACTATCCGCTCGCCGCTCACTTCGCCCACTCCATTGGCTATGTGGGCCGTATTAACGAGAAAGAATCTAAGACCCTCGACTCGGTGGAGTACCGTGGCACACAGTCTATCGGCAAGACCGGTATTGAGCGGTTTTACGAATCCGAGCTACACGGTCATGTCGGTTATGAAGAGGTTGAGACCAACGCCCAGGGTCGCGTGCTGCGCGTGCTCAAGCATACTGACCCGATCCCCGGCAAGAACATCGTCCTGAGCCTCGACGTCAAGCTCCAGGAAGCGGCTGAGGAGGCCCTGGGTGATCGTCGCGGCTCAGTAGTGGCACTTGACCCGCAAACCGGTGAGGTACTGGCCATGGTCAGCAAGCCCAGCTTCGATCCGAACCTTTTCGTAACCGGTATCAGCTTCAAGGAATATGCCGCGCTGCACGACTCCATCGACCGACCGCTGTTCAACCGTGTCCTTAGAGGCCTGTACGCACCGGGATCGACCATCAAGCCAGAAGTGGCCATCGCAGGCCTAGACAGCGGTGTCGTCACCGCCCAAACCCGTGTGTTCGACCCGGGTTACTACCAACTACCCGACTTCGACCACAAATACCGCAACTGGAACCATAGCGGCGACGGTTGGGTGGATATGGACGCAGCCATCATGCGCTCTAACGACACATACTTTTACGACCTGGCCCACAAGCTGGGTATCGACCGCCTACACGACTATCTCGCGGAATTCGGCCTGGGTCAGAAAGTATCCCTAGACATGTTTGAAGAGTCAGCCGGCCTGATGCCGTCTCAGGCCTGGAAGCGCGCGACCCGCCGCCAGCCCTGGTTTCCAGGCGAAACCGTGATTCTCGGCATCGGCCAAGGCTACATGCAGGTCACGCCGCTGCAACTGGCTCAGGCCACCGCGCTGATCGCTAACAAAGGTGTATGGAACCGACCGCACCTCGCCAAAACGATCAATGGCGTGCCGCCCGTTGACGAAAACCCCATGCCGAACGTTGTACTCAAAGACCCGCGTGACTGGGAGCAGGTCAACCACGGCATGCAACTGGTAATGCACGATCCGCGCGGTATCGCCCGGGCCGCTGCGCAAGGTGCGCAATATCGCATCGCCGGCAAGAGTGGTACCGCCCAAGTGGTCGCGATCAAGCAGGGCGAGCGCTATAACCGTGAGAAGACATTGGAACGCCACCGCGACAACGCCTTGTTCGTCGGCTTTGCTCCCGCCGAACACCCGAAAATCGTGATTTCAGTGATGATCGAAAACGGTGAGGCCGGTGGTCGCGTTGCAGGACCGGTCGTGCGGCAGATCATGGATGCTTGGCTGCTGGACCAGGACGGTCACCTGAAGCCGCAATATGCAGCGCCAGCCAAGGCACCGGGTGAGCCGCGCGTCTAGGTCATGGTTTCCACTCGTCCCAGCGCTCCATATCCCCATAGGCGAGCCAGGGCACATCGTGGCTCGCCCATATGTGTGAGGTGGGACTGACGCCCGGATCATCATCCAGCGTTGCCACTCGCACAATTACATGGGGCTGCTGGCTACGCTCCGCCATCAGGTGTGAGCCGCAGCGTTTGCAAAAATGTCTGAATTTTCCCGGTGAAGACTCGAAGGCCGCGCGCAATTCCTCCCCTAACGTCCAGCGAAAATGCTCGCGCATCACCCCAGCCGTGGCGACAAACGCCGCCGCGTGTATCTTGCGGCAGCTCCTGCAATGGCAGTGGCTGATGGGCATATCCAAGATGTCCACCTGATAGCGCACACCTTTGCAAAAGCAACTTCCATTCAATGGTTCAGTCATAACGTATTGCCGGGTTCAAGGATGGGGTCATCATCATTGCTTACAACCTCAGGTTGCGCATTGTTTGATGTCGCCTACTGTCAATGGAGGAGGTGACTTATGCACGTATTAGATCGCATCGAGCGAAAAGTCCTGCTCAACGCTTCACGCAAACAAGTCTGGGAGGCACTGACCAACGCTGAGCAATTCGGCGATTGGTTTGGCGTCGCCCTTAAGGGCAAAGTCTTCGGGGTGGGAGAAACCATCGAGGCGCCGATTACCTATCCAGGTTACGAGCATGTGGTCTGGAAAGCCAAAATCGAACGCATCCTGCCACAGACATTGTTCTCTTTCTGGTGGCATCCCTTTGCGGTTGAGAAGGGCGTCGATTATGACCAGGAGACACCCACCTTGGTTGAGTTCACGATTGAAGATCGTGCTCCGGGCATTCTGCTTCGGGTTGTGGAGTCCGGCTTCGACGCAGTGCCCCAGGCTCGTCGCCAGAAGGCCTTCAAGATGAACTCTCGTGGCTGGGACGAGCAGATGGGTAATATCGAAAACTATCTGAACACTGCCCGTCGGGCATGACCCAAGCGGGCATCATTGCTGATGCCCGTGCTTACAGCTTTCAGCTCCCATGGCTGTAGTGACTTCCAGAACTTCCATGTGCCAAGAGCCCTGAGTCGGCTAATGCAATAAATGTGTGAGATTGCAGCCTGCGTACGCGTTTACCTGCCGCGCTGGCCCGGATGCCGCGTAGAATCAACGCCTGAAAGCGATTCCTGAGGTGCGGCAAGGTGGATTTACAGCAGGGTTTTGTCCTGACCCGGCATTGGCGCGATACCCCGGCGGGTACGGAGGTCAGTTTCTGGCTGGCCACGGACCAGGGCCCACAGTTCATCCGCCTACCCGTGCAGACCTCGGTGATGTTCATCCCAGAGGCCCATCGCAAGCCGCTGGATTGGTTGCTCAAGGGCGAGCGTGATATTGAATTGCGCCCCTTGCAGTTGTGCGATTTTCATCACCGCCCGGTCCTGGGCCTGTACACCCGCCAGCACCGCCAATTGATGGATGTAGAAAAACGCCTGCGCGCTGCCGGCGTCGACGTCTACGAAGCCGATGTACGTCCACCTGAGCGCTACATGATGGAGCGCTTTATCACCGCCCCGGTCTGGTTCGGTGGCACACCCGACGTCTCTGGCGCTCTGTGCGACGCGCAGATGAAACCTTCCGCCGACTACCGCCCACCGCTCAAACTGGTGTCCCTGGACATAGAGACCACCGCTCAGGGCGACCTGTACTCCATCGCCCTTGAAGGCTGCGGTGAGCGCCAGGTCTACATGCTCGGGCCACCGAACAAAACCGACGCAGTGGACTTCAAGCTCGACTACTGCGACACCCGCGCCCAACTGCTGGAGCGCCTCAACCAATGGCTCGCCACCTTTGATCCCGACGCCATCATCGGCTGGAATGTCGTGCAGTTCGACCTGCGCGTGCTCCACGAACACGCCCAACGCCTCAAGGTGCCGCTCATGCTTGGCCGTGGCGACGAACCCATGGCCTGGCGCGAACATGGCAGTCGCAACCACTACTTCGCCGCAGCGGCGGGGCGCCTGATCATCGACGGTATCGAAGCCCTGCGGTCGGCCACCTGGAGCTTTGAATCCTTCAGTCTGGAAAACGTTGCGCAGACCTTGCTGGGCGAGGGCAAGGATATCTCCACGCCCTACCAGCGCATGGACGAAATCAACCGCATGTTCGCCGAGGACAAGCCCGCACTGGCGCGCTACAACCTCAAGGACTGCGAGCTGGTCACGCGGATTTTCGAGAAGACCGAACTGCTCAAGTTCCTGCTCGAACGAGCCAGCGTCACCGGGTTGCCAGCCGACCGCAATGGCGGATCGGTCGCAGCATTCACCCACCTGTACATGCCGCTGATGCACCGCCAGGGTTTTGTCGCGCCCAATCTGGGCGACAAACCGCCCCAGGCCAGCCCCGGCGGATTTGTCATGGACTCACGTCCCGGTCTCTACGAATCCGTGCTGGTACTCGATTACAAAAGCCTCTACCCGTCGATCATCCGCAGCTTTTTGATCGACCCCGTGGGCTTGATCGAAGGCCTCAAACACCCGGACGACAGCGAATCAGTGGAAGGCTTTCGCGGTGCGCGTTTTTCCCGTACGCGTCATTGCCTGCCGTCTATCGTCGCCCGCGTCTCCGAGGGCCGTGAAGTGGCCAAGCGCGAACACAACGCGCCGCTGTCCCAAGCTCTGAAAATCATCATGAATGCGTTTTATGGCGTGCTCGGTTCCAGCGGATGCCGCTTCTTTGACACACGACTGGCGTCCTCGATCACGATGCGCGGCCACCAGATCATGCGTCAGACCCGCCAGCTGGTCGAAGCTCAGGGCTATGAGGTGATCTACGGCGACACCGATTCAACCTTCGTCTGGCTCGGCAAGGCCCATTCCCAGGAAGCTGCCAGCCGTATCGGACAGGCGCTGGTGCAGCACGTCAATGCGTGGTGGCGCGAGCATCTGCACAGCGCATTTGGCCTGCAAAGCGCTCTGGAGTTGCAATACGAAACCCACTTCACGCGCTTTCTCATGCCCACCATTCGCGGTGCGGAGGAGGGCAGCAAAAAACGCTACGCCGGCTTGGTCACGCGTGCTGATGGCAGCGAAGACATGGTCTACAAAGGCCTGGAAACCGTGCGCAGCGACTGGTCGCCCCTGGCTCGGCAATTCCAGCAGGAACTCTACCAGCGCATCTTTCACCGCCAGCCCCATCAGGACTACATTCGCGACTACGTTCGCCGAACCCTGAGCGGCGAATTCGACGAACTGCTGATTTACCGCAAGCGCCTGCGCCGCCGGTTGGATGACTACGAACGCAACGTACCGCCCCACGTGCGCGCCGCGCGCCTGGCCGATGACTACAATGACCGCCTGGGGCGGCCGCGCCAGTACCAGCGCGGCGGTTGGATCAGCTACGTGATCAGCGTCAACGGCCCTGAGCCGTTGGAAGTACGCCAAGCGCCCATCGACTACGATCACTACGTTACCCGGCAATTGCAGCCGGTGGCCGATGCGATTCTGCCCTTTGTGAATGACGATTTCGGCACCTTGGTCGGTGGGCAAATGGGGCTGTTCTAACGATCAACACCCCTTAAAAGTGTGGGAGGTTACGCCTCCATCGATAGGAGAAAACGCTCATGTACACGCTCTACGGCACCGACGAATCCGGCTCTTGCATGATCGAAATCGCCCTGCAGCGCTGTGCGGTGCCGTGGCACCGAGTGGACGCCAGCTCCTGGCAGGAGAGCGAGGGCAGCGAAGCCTTGGCACGCATCAACCCGCTCAAGCAAATCCCCACGCTGGTCACTCCCGGCGGGCAGGTGCTGACGGAAAGCGCCGCGATCCTCATTCACCTGGGGCTCGAATTTCCCGACTCGCACCTGCTGAACGGCGACCGGGCGCAGATCATCAGAGGCCTGGTGTATATCGCCGCCAACTGTTATTCGGCGATCGGCATCATTGACTACCCGCAACGTTGGTTGGGCAACGCCAATGAAGCGGCCCAAGTGCAACTGGCGACCGGCACTCGCCGCTATCTGCATCAGGCCTGGGTAGTGTTCGCCGATCAGTTCGAACAGCAGCTGTTTGCGCCGAACGGTGAGCCGAATGCACTGGGCATTATGGCGGCAGCAGTGTCGCGCTGGGATGAAGCCCGTGAGGCGTTGGGCGGCTTGGCACCCGGCTTTGCCCAGACGTTGGCGCAGGTGGATGCCGATCCTGTCGTGGCCCCGGTTTTTGCGCGGCATTGGCCGGAGTGGAAGGTCTCGTAATGTTTCCGCAATCAACGGAAACAATCACGGATTGTCCGCGCCAAACCCTTGCGTAGCGGGCGTCCTGACCTACGCTTTCTTAAAGCGCTGTAGGAATCATCCTTGAATTTGACTGTCGCAGACATGAAACTCAAGAACCCTGCATGGAATTCAAAGGAGGTGCGCATGCTCATCCGGTCGCTGACCCTGGCTACCTTGATGGCTTTTACGGGGCCGCTGTTGGCTGCTGATGATATCAACCCGCTCAAGCAGGATCTGGGCAAGGCCCGGCCGTTGGTGGTGGTTGAGCTTGATTCAGGCAACTCCACGCTGGCGACCCTTAAGAAACAACTGGACGAGCCCGCCATCAAGCAGTCCTTTGAAGAGCGCGCCATGGTGTTCTACACCGTGAAGTTCGGCAGCATTGGCGCCGAAGGCGAGAAGTTCGCCAAGGACCCAAAGGACAATAAAAAGCTAACGCCGCCCGAAACCAATGCACTGATCCGCGCACTCAAACTTGGCGCTGGCAGCGGCACTAAGGTGATCCTGATCGGCAAGGATGGCGATAAGAAACTTGAGAAGACCGTGCCACCGGATACCCTCGACTTGAAGGAATTCTTCAGCACCATCGACCAGATGCCCATGGCGGAGAAAGAAGCCGCTGCCGCCGCAGAACCTGAACCCGCCCCACCAGCGCCAGCCAAGGGCGCCAAGCCCGCAAAGCCGGGCAGCAAGCCAGCCCCTCAACAACTGGATGACTGAACCCGAAACCCTGTAGGCCCCGCCGCCTACAGGGTTTTTTGTGGCTTACGCACCGGAAACGGAAAGTAGAAAAACCGCAAAAACGCCACCCGCTTGATCACTTCCCCGATCAACAACGGCACCACCACAGCCACGACAAAACCGATACACGCCGCGACAAACGCATGCAGCCCCAGCCGCTCCATCAGGTCAAACGTCTTGTGCTGGATCTCGCCATGGAAGATCAACAAAATCAGCGTCGATTGGCCAATATAGGTCATCGCCCGGGTAATCAGGGCCGACACCATCAGCACCCGTGCCAGCGCCCAGCACACGTAAACACCAATCACCGCCAGCAGGCTGGTCCACAGCCAGTGGTCGTAGCGCCGTTGCGCCAGGTCCATGGTGTCGTGGCTGTAGATGAACACAACCGCGAACAGCGCCACCGAAAGCAACAGGGTCAGCACTGACCCCGCATGGGTACGCAGCCAGTCCCGCAGCAGATAGCCGTAGACGAAACACGCGCTGCTGATCAGCGTGATGTCCAGACTGAATGGCAAGCCGGGCAGTACCCAGGTTTGCCCGCCGACCGTCACCGGCAATTGCCAGAACCAGGGCAGCATCCAGATGCCGATCAGCAGCGGCACCAGCATCAGTACACAACTCACGGCCAGCGAAAGACGCTGGATCAACCGTAGCAGCACCCAACCAAAAAGAATCGCCACCCAAAAGTGCGGCAAAAACCAAAGAGCCTGCCATGGGATGGTGTCCACCGAGGCATACAACACGCCGCCGATATCCGGCAGCAGCGGCTGGCCGCGCAGCAGATCTCGCACGATCACGTACACCAGCATGGTGAAGAAAAACGGCTTGAGCAGGGCATCCGCCTTACGCACCGCCATCTCGAGAAAGGGCTGTTCAGGCTTGAAAAGGACCCCCGACAGAAAGAAGAACAAAGGCAGCACGAACGACGCCAGGATCAGGTACATAAGGTCCGGTGACGTGGCGACAAACCAACTGTGGGCATACACGATCACCAGGATGCCGATGCCTTTGGCGATGTCCATTTGGATCCAGCGATGTTTCATCTGCGTTTCCCCAGTCAACCCTTCATGCCTTGCGCCATGGTTTCAGCCACAGCCCCATCCCGAGCAATACCAAGGCACCGGCCAGGGTGCTCAGCCCCAGTTGCAGCCATACGCCTTCAAGACGAAACAACACCAGCGCCGCCACGCCCAGCACCAGCGCACTGAGTAGCCAGTGCCGGGCCCAGGGCAGGGCGCAGAGCAGTGTTTGGCGTTGCATTAGCAGCAACGCGGTGCAGATCACTCCCGCCAGCGCGGCCAGTGGAATTCCTGCCAGGCCGAACACAAATGGCAAGACGCAGAGCAGCAACACGTTGACCAGGCTGCCGAGCAATTCGCAGCGCAGCGGCTGGCGCGTATCGCCGGCGGCGTAGGCGTAACGCGCGAGCAAGGCGTTCCAGGCGCCGAACACCAACGGCACGGCAAACCACGCCAGCAGCAGCGGCAATGGTGAGTCAGACGATTGCTGGGGCAACAGCAGCGCCACCAGGCTTGGTGCGGCGGCTACCAGCCCGACGCCGGCGGGCAGCGTCAGCACGCTGGCGGTTTCCAGGCCGCGCTTGAGCAGGGCCAGGCGCGCATCGCCCTGACGTCGGCTCATCATGCCCAGCAGCACCTGATTGAGGCTCATCAGCGCAATCAGCGGCAGGTTCATCAGCTTGCGGGCCAGGTTGACCCAGGTGACTGCGCCTTCGCCAAGCAGCGATGCTACGAGTCTTTCGATCAGCGCCAGGCCCTGGCTGGCTCCGTTGCTTATCAATAAGGGGCCGATGCGTTGGCCCAGCTCGCGTAACGGCGCGAAGCTCAGCTGCCAGCGCCACGGCCGCCAGCCTTGGCGCCACATTGATGGCAGCAGCGCCAGAGGCATCAGCAGGCTGCCGGCGAGGCATGCCAGGGCCAGTGAGTGTGGTTGAGTCGCGGTGCCGGCGAGGGCGAGGTACATCACTGGTGGCAGGTTGAACAGCAGCGAGCCCAAGCCGGCCAGCACAAAACGCTCGCTGGCCTGCAATGGAATGCTGAACAGCGCATGCAGCATCAGCCCCGGTACGCACCAGGCGACGACCTGCAGGTTGCTGCTGGCCAACGCCGTCGCGGTGTCGGCCAACCCTGGGCCGAGCACTTGCACCAGCCACGGCGCCAACAGCGTGAGCAGCAGACTGGTCACCAAGGCGATCAGCATCAAGGCCGGAAACAATACCGCCAGCCAGTCCAGCCGCTCGCCATCCTTGCGCGCCAGGTACAACGGCAACGCCGCCGCACTGAGCACGCCGCCGGCCAAAGACATGCGCAGCGCCTCGGGCAAGAACAGCGCAATCAGGAACGCATCACTGCGCTCCCCCGCGCCCCACGCCGCGACCAGCAACCACTCACGGGCGAACCCCAGGCACAGGCCCAGCAAGGTCGCCAGGGTCAGCCATGCGGCGGAGCCCAGCATCAGGGCCGTGCGCCGCTGAACAGCGGTTTACGGTAGGTCACTGTCTTGACCTGCGGCAGGCGCGCCGGAAACAAGCGCCGCGCCTCCAGCACATTGATGCCCACCATCAGCCAGAACAGCGCCACCATCACCACCGCAAAGCTGAAATAGTGGTCAAACAAGCCACTGACCAGCGCGGACAGAATCCCCGCCGTGGTACCCAGCCACAGGGCGTTGTCCTTGGTCAGGCGGATCGGACCTTTCTCTGGACGGGCTTCACGCCACCAGCGGACGGTCACCGCCACAAACAGCAGCATGCCGACGAGGCCTATCTTGTAGATGTAGTTCAGCCACAGGTTGGAGATGCCCAGCAGACCAGTGCCCGGCACTGGCGGGTCGACCTTGAAGCCGATGCCCAGCGGATAGGCCGCCACGGCCTGCGGGAACATGCGGTATTCATCGAAACGCACTTCGGTACTGGCGTTGTTCGAAGAAAAAATCGTCGCCAGGCGATCCTGCAACGGTGGATAAGCCATCACCAGCGCTATCGTCAGCGCCGCACCGATCATCAATAGGCGACCGGTGTACGGCACGCGCCGTGAGGCCATCCATATCAGCACCAGCGCCAGGCTGACCATCGCGCCACGGCTGCTGGCCAGCAGCAATGCCGCCGCTCCCAAACAGGCCACGCCCAAACCGAGTGCGCGTTTCCAGCCTTGCTCGGTCATGCCGAAGCAGAAGGCTAAAGGCAGCAGCAACGCCATGATCCCACCGATGGCATTCGGGTGCGTCCACGGCGAGCCCATGCGCGAAGACATAGCCTCCAGACCAAATTTGAGCATGTCGAAATTGGCGTAGTTGAACAGGCCAAGAATCGGCGCGATCCCGGCCCCTGAGCGTGTGCGCACAAACACCCCAATGGACAACACCAGCATCGCCAGGGTGCCGAGCAACAGTGCGATCACCAGGGATTCGCGGTGCTTTTGATCCACCAGCAATTTGGCCGCGAGGAACACACCCGACAGGTTCAGCAACCAGCGCAGCCAGTTGGCCAAGCCGCTGCTGTCGGCGTGGGTGATAACCTGACCGACCATGAAGGGGAACGCACTGAACAGCATCAGCCACAACAGCATTTGGTCGGTGGGCCGTCGGGTCAGGCTGGGCGCTTGCGGCAGGCGCGACAGGAAGCTGTGCCACAGGATCGCGCCCCAGGTGAGGGCCAGAATCGCCTCGCTCACCGTGGTGCGAATGCCCAGGTTAACCGTGGAATACGGCATGAACGTCGCCACGGCCGCAAACAGCAACAGGCCCCAGAACGGAAAGCGCAGGATGGTCACCGCAGCCGCCAGACCGACCACAGCCAGAAACGCCTTGGCCGGCGACAGCAGCAAAGCCAGGGCGCCAAACAGCAGGCCGAAGAGTATCGCGACGAGGCTTGCCAGATTCACTCTCACGTCAGTTCCTCGATCAGTTCGGCCAGGCGCCGGCGATAAGCGTGGTGGTTGAAGCGTTGCGCCCACTGGCGGCGTTGCTCGGGGGATTCTTCGTCGGGCTGCTCGCCCAGGCCTATCATCAATTGCGTCAGCGCCGGGCCATCGGTGGGCGAAAAGCGGGGGGCTGACGGTGGCGTGATTTCATCCAGTGATGTACCGCTGGCCACCGCCACGGGTGTGCCGACGCTCAAGGCTTCGATCACCGGCAGGCCAAACCCTTCGGCATACGACGGCTGCCACAAGCGCGAGGCCCGGCGGTACAACGCGTGCAACTCAGCGTCCGACACACCGCTCAAGGCGCGAATACCTGGCAGTGTGCGCTGGGCTTCGGGCAAATGATCGAGGCTGCCTACCAATACGAGTTCCGGCACTGAGGGCGATTGGCGTCGCGCTTGCTGCCAGGCGTCCACCAGAAATGGCACGTTTTTGCGCAACTCGCGGGTGCCCACCAACAACCAGTAACGCGCAGGCAACTGGCGCGCGCTGAGGTCGGCGGCCAGCTCGGAGAACCCATCGACCTGGTTGGGCAACACGCGAATCTTGCCCGCCGCCTTGGGGAACAGCCGCAGGGTTTCATCGGCGCTGTACTGCGACGGCGTCCACACGCGGTCGGCGCTGTGCACCGCGTAGGCAATCGACAGGCGATCGCTGGTCTTGTAGATCGACGCCTTCAAGCGGTTGGCGTGGTAGTTGTTCAGGGTGATCTGAAACAGATCATGCAACAGCACGACGGTGCGCAGTCCTTGAGGCTTGGGTGGCAACGGCAGGCCCATATTGAAGGTGCTGATGTACAGATCGACATGGTGTTCGCGCAAGGCCCGCGGCAAGAAACCCGCCTCGAAACGCAGGCGATTCTGTGGCTGGTGCATGGCAGTCTTGGCGCAGCCCCAAGCCGGGCAATGGGCCCACAACCGGGTTTCATCGCCCAGGGGCGCTACGGTAAAGCGCTCGACCTCGATGTTCGGCAGTGTGTGCAGCGCACTCTCCAGCGCATACACCTGGCGGCTGATGCCCGATTGCGGCGAGGTGCCGACGGTGCGGTAATCCAGGCCTACACGCATGCCGGCTCCTTTTGGTTCTGCGGCGCGAGGGTGGCGTACACCTGCTCCAACTGGCTGGCGGCGACGCTCCAGTCATGGGCCCGACGCACGTAGGCGCGGCCAGCTTCACCCATGGGCGCGGCGGCGTCGGGGAATTGCAGCAGGCGTACCACCGCATCGGCCAGCTTGGTGGCGCTTTGTCCGCCGAGGTAGTCCAGGCCTTCCACCAAGTCCAGCCCGGATACACCTTGCTCGGTGCTGGCCAACGGCAGGCCGGCGGCCAGGGCTTCTAGCACCTTGAGTTTCGACCCGCCGCCGTGGCGCAACGGCGCCAGAAAGACCGAGCAGCTTGATTGCAGATTCAGCAGGTCGGGCACGAAACCTTGCCACTCGATGCGCGGGTCCTTCCAGCGCTCGCGCCAACTGCCCGGCATGCCGAAACCGCACACGCTCATGCGCGCATCCGGGCAGCGCGCCCAGACCTTGGGCAGGATTTCATCCAGCGCCCATTCGATGGCGTCCACGTTCGGCGCGTATTCATAGTTGCCCAGGAACAGCACGCGTCGGGTCGACGGGTCGGGACGGGCGGCGGCGAAGTGATCGCAGTCCACGCCATTGACCACCACCGGTACCGGTTTTCCGGCGATTTTTTCCAGGACCTGCGCGTCGCTGTCGGTGACGGCCACCACCTGCGCGGCCTGGCGCATCACTCGGCGTTCCCAGCGGGTATAGCGCCATTGATCGTAGCGAATGAACGGCAGCGCCCAACGCGGCAAACGGTCGTAAGTGGCTGCGCCCAGGGCCGACTCCACATTGTGTTCGGTCAGCACAAACGGCTGTGACTTGCGCGCCAGTGCATCTTCGTAAGGCTGGAAGCTGTAGCTGTGCTCAATCTGCACCACGTCCCACTGCTCACCCAGCAACCAATTGAAAGTGTCCTGCAACTCGCCCGCCAAACCATTCACGCTGGCCAGCAGCGGGTAGGGCGCAAACAGCCCGGCCACCAGGGTCTTGAAACTGCGCAACGGGCGGCGCGGCAGGATGATCAACTGTTCGACAAACGCCTCCAGCACCTGGCGGTCGGAGAGCGACACCGGGTGCTTGTCATGCAGCAGCAAGGTGATCTGGTGCCCACGCGCCGCAAGGCTGCGCAGCAAATGGAACTGACGCGTCTTGCCGCCGCTGGTGGCGGGCCAGGGCGAGTAGGGCAGGATCCATAAAATGCGCATCGCAGGCCTCACTCCCATAACAGTATTTGCAGATTTGGCTTGACCGTGATGGTCAGTCCGTTGGTGCCGCTCACCGGGGTTTGCGTGCCGCGCAGCGGGTCATACAGGGTCGCGCTGGCCAATCCTGGCAAGTGAGCGTCACCGCCCTGTGCCGACCAAAAAAACCATAACTTGCGACCGTCCGTGCGGGTCCAGCCGATGCTGAACAGGCCATCGGGCAATTGGTCGGCGGTGGGTGGGTCGCCGGGGATTAGCTTCGGCCCGCTGACGTCGAGAAAGTTTTTCAGCGCGGTGTAGACCGGCTTGGGGTTAGTGTCGATGTCCAGCAAACCGTAGGACTGGTCACGCACGCTGGCGCGCTGGTCCAGATCGCTCAAGGTAAACAGGAAGATCTTGTCGTAATCCATCGCGCTCATCAGCGCCAGGCGGCGTACTACGTAATCGGCCTGGGCCTGTGGGGTGATGATGTCCTGGGCGTCTTTGGGGCCGGTGTAGGTCGACCAACCCCATTCGGTGCTCCACAGGGTCTGCACACCGCCGGTGCGCAAGGCTTGGTTGAGTGCGGTGGTCTTGGCGATAAAGTCCAGGTTGGCGGGGTCGTTGCCTTCGGGCAATTGGGTGTAGGGGTGGTAGGAGATGACGGTATTCAGGCTAGCCACGCCGAGAGCGCCGAGGGCATCGAACATGGTCTGGCCGTTAGGCATTTCGCTGAAGAACGCCATACCGGCTGCGACCACCGGTTTGCTCGGGCTCATCGCTCGCAGCGCGGCGGCGGAGGTGGTCAGCAGCGTGGCGTAGCCGGCCGGATCGGCCACCGGACGCCAGAAGCCCAGCAGGTTAGGTTCATTCCACACTTGCCAGGCGTCCACGCTGGGGTAGCGCTGGGCGAGCAACGCCATGCGGTTGGCGAACACGTTCGGGTCCTTCGGCGGGTACTGGTCCTGATAGGGCGCACCCGCCGGTGCAGTGGTGGCAAACGGCGCCGAGCCGACCAGGTAAAACACCGACTTGAGCTGGTTGTCCTGCAGCTTGCCCACCAGTTGGTCCAGGGTTGCCACTTGGTACTGGCCCTCTACGGGTTCCAACTGATCCCAATGCAGGTCCAGGCGCACCCACTCCAAACCCAGCGCCTTGAGACGGTCGATCTGCTTCTGATAACGCTCGGGGCTGAACCATAGGAATTGCGCGTTCACCCCCAGGAAATCCTTCCATACCACCTCTTTGTTGCCCTTGAGCACATGGCTTTCTGCATCCGCCTGGCGCCCCCAAAAAAACGCAGTCAGGCCCAAGGCAGCGACCACGGCCAGGGTGGCGAAGTAGGTGCGTTTACGCGCCATGGCGGGCTCCTGAAATGGCGTCGCCAAACAGTGCGGCGAACTTCTGCGCGGTTAACGGCCACAAGCGCTCACGGCCGATTTCGCCGGCGCGTTCGGCCCAGTCTCGGGCCAACAGCGGTGTACGCGCCAGGCGCAGCAGTTGCTCGCTGAGCGCGGCCACGTCGCCTTCGGGGTAGATGGCGCCGTTGCCGCTGGCGACTTCTTCAGCAAACGCCCGGGCATCCGAGGTAATCGCTCCGCGCCCGCACGCCGCCGCCCAGGAC
The DNA here is from genome assembly GCF_052113765.1 of Pseudomonas sp. W22_MBD1_FP4. Taxonomy (NCBI): domain Bacteria; kingdom Pseudomonadati; phylum Pseudomonadota; class Gammaproteobacteria; order Pseudomonadales; family Pseudomonadaceae; genus Pseudomonas; species Pseudomonas sp. W22_MBD1_FP4. The sequence continues at coordinate 15,002 of NZ_JBGQOI010000006.1, forward strand.
AACGCGCCGCTGGTGCCGCGCTGGCGCCCGAGCAGGCCGAGTTTTTTCGATTCACGGTACGGCAGCACCATCACATGGTGCGCCTGAATGGTCTGGGCGATGTCGTCGGCCGGCAAGTTCAGCCGCCAATCGATAGCGTCCGTCAGGCCGAGGTCGGCGATCTGACTATTCAACTGCTCCAGGTAATTGCTGCCTGCGCCAAACGCCATTTCGGCGGCTGTGCCTCCGGCCAGGGTCAGGCGCACACGGTCTCGCAATTCAGGGGCTTGTTCGAACACGGCGGCCAGGGCCTGCAGCAGGTCCTCGATGCCTTTGCCCCGGTAGATAAAACCGAAGTACAGCAGGTGCAGCGTGTCCAGCGGCGGCAGCGGCACGGGTGGGATGGCCAGGTTAGCGTGGTTGATCACCGCGACTTTACCCGCCGGCAGTTGCATGCGCTGGCTCAGGCATTGGGCGCCCAGGCGAGTGAGGGTGATCAGCCGCGTCAGGCCTTTAGCGACCTGACGCTCTTCACGCAGGGTCAGTGGGTCGGCCAGCACGACCGCCGCCTGGGGCAGCGGGCTCGGCAAGCGGTCCAGCAGGTTCAACGGAAATGGCAACTGCTCGCGCCGCCACACGATCCGTTCCGGGTCATGCACGGTGGCGGTCAAGGGCAATGCCGGGTAGGTCTTGCGCAGTTCACGCAGGGCCAGAAACTCCCCCAGCCGCCCGCCGCCCAGCTCGGCGTGGACCAGGTCCACACTCTGCCAGTCGAATGCAGCGATAGCCTGCTTGATGGCCTCGCTGTTGCTCGCCACACCGGTCAACGGCGTCAGCACCGTTACGCCCAGGTGTTCCAGTGCCGTGCGGAAATGGTTCGCGTAGTCGGCGATCCCGTTTTTTTCCGGCGGCAATGGGGCGAGCAGGGCGATGCGCATCAGAACGCTCCCCGGTACTTGGCGATGAATTTAAGCACCTTGGCCGGCACTTCGAACTTACGCCGGTTGATGATGATGCCGTCCACCTTGCCGAATGCCGTGTTGAGGATCGACAGCGCGTGCTCGACCACGGGCACCGTGCTGGTATTCGCTTCCACCACCAGGGCGATCAGGTCGGCGCGGCGCAGGTTGATAAACGCATCGCGGTTATCCAGCAGCGCCGACGCGTCCAGCAGCACCACTTCGCCCGGCTTGGCAGGTTCAGCCCCGCCGACCCGCACGTTGATGCCGTTTTCCTGGAGCAACTGACGCAGGTGTTCCACCACAAAGGTCACCCCCTCGCCATGGCGCGCCGAGGTCAGCCCCAGCGTCATGCCTTGCTCGGCAATCCGCTCCAACTGCAGCAAACCGTACAGGCGGTAGATGCTTGCATTGAACGCGTTGGTGCCTTGGGCGGTGCTGGTGTCCAACTCCGGCAGGGTCGTCCACAGTGGCAGGCCGAACTTGCGTTCCACCAAACCACCGTCGTGGATGCGCTGGTCGAGCAGGTAGCAAAGGTAGATCACAAGCAGGCCGACGACGATCGCAAACGGAATCGCCAACAGCAGCATCACCAGGGTTTTCGGGAAGATGCGGCCGGGGTTCAGGGTGGCTTCTTCGATCACCGCGATGTTGCTGATCTGGCTGTTATCCAGCTCACGGTCGATACGCGATTTTTCCAGGTTGTCCACGTACAACGCGTAGTTGCGTTCGGCGGTGCTCAGCTCGCGGCCCAGGCGGGTCAACTCCGGTTCGATCTCCAGGGCTTGTTTGCGTTGAGCTTCAAGGTTGACCAGTTGCTTTTGCTGCTGGACCAGTTGAGTGCGCAGCGCCAGGTTATTGCTCGTTTCATCCAGCAGCACGCGCTGCAAGTGGATTTCCAGCGTGTTGGGCGCACGGTTTTCCGAGCTCTGCACGGTGTTGCTTTCGCTGGAGACGTGGGCCTGCATCGCGCGGATCGACGCATCCAGGGCTTTGACCGGCGGCGCGTTATCCGTGTAGGTGCGCATCATGTCAGCCTTTTCCAGCAGCTTCTGGTTGAGCAGGCGACGTAAGTCCTGCTGCTGCGGGTTCAGTGCGATCTGGCGAACCGTGGTCACCTCCTTGGGTTGGGTCTTGAGCTGCGTGCGAGTGCTCGCGATGGCGCTGTCGGAGGAGGCGATCAGGCGCGTGGTGTTGAACGTCTCGCCGCGCAATACGTTGATGCGCTCGGACAAGTCTTCCAGGCGATCAGTGATGCTGGCCGCACCGATCTCATTCAGGTGTGTGAGGATCTGCTCCTTGTAGCCCTTGATCTCCGTGGCGCTGGTGGACACCTGACCTTCATAGAACACATACAAACTCTTGCGCCCCAGAGCCTGGGTACGTTCGTTGATGTAGGTCTCGACCCAATCCTTGACCACCGCCTGGGCGATTTGCGGATCACCCCAGGTGAAGCTGATGTCCATCACCGTGGAACCGGCGGCGTGGCTCACTTCAAAGCTCTTTTCCAGGTTGGCGGCAAGGCGTTCCACCGGCGTGGTTTTTTCGATCACACCGACGCTTTCCAGCACCACGCGAATACCGTCGAACACCGCGCCGACGCCCTCCTTGACGGCGTGCTTGGTGCGCTTCCAGAAACCCTCCGGCGGCGGCGCATTGTTGATGACTTCCAGGTAGTGCTCGGCCACTGCACGCACGATAGGGCGCCCGGTCAGCAGGCGTTCTTCGTCGACAATCGGGTCGCGCTGGGTGCTGGGCATCACCAGCGCCTGACGATTACTGATCTCGATGGGCAGGGTCGAATCGCGGCCCGGTTTCACCAGCAGTCGAGCGGTGGATTCGTACTTGGCCGGCAGCAGGAACGCCCCCAGCAGTATGATCACCAACGCGGCAATGGCGGCCAGTTTGAACTCGCGCCGGAAGATGAAGAACAGGCGCAGCAGATCACGAAAAGAACGGATCTCGATCATAGGATGTCGCTCCTTTAGTTATTGCCGCCGCTGGTGCGTGTGTAGTTGTAGCCAACCCCAATGGACTTGGTGAACGGGATCAGTTGGTTCATGTAGGTATCCACTCCCTGGATGCGCTCGCCCACGTTGGATTTGGGCACGAACACCACATCGCCGCGTTGCAGGTGCACCGGTTTGCGCCCGTTGGGGCCGGTCTTGAGCAGTTGGCTGAAGTCCAGGAAATAGGCGCGATAGGCGCCCTGGGCATCTTCGCGCAGCAGCGCAACCATGCTGGCATTGCCCGCCGGGCTCACCCCGCCGGCGCCGATAATCGCCTGTTCCAGCGTGTTGGCCGTGGCGATCTGCACCGCCGTCGGGTTATTCACCGCGCCGCCGACAATGACCGAGCTGCCCGGCGCCTGATTGATGTTCACCGTCACACGCGGCTCGCGGTATGTCTGCGCGAGCTTGCCGGTCAGCTCTGTCGCCAGCTCCGAAGGCTGGCGCCCCGCAACCTGGATTGGCCCCAGGAACGGGTAGTTGATCTTGCCGTCGGTCTGCACGGTGTACAGCGTCAACTCGTAGATCGTGCTGACGTTGAACGCCGACAGCGTCGGCATCTCGCCGGCATCACGCACGATGCGCAACTGGTCGCCGATGCGGATGCGTTCCACCGCCGGTGGCAACTGGGCCAGTTGGTCGAGGGCGCGCTTGCCGTCCTCGACGGTCTGGCTGTCGGGCGGCACGATGCGCGCCGGTGTATTACAGGCGGCCAGAGCCATCATGGCCACGACGAGCAGGGTTCGTTTCATCAAGGGGGACTTCCTGTGGGTCATGATGCTCACCTCCAATAACCGGGAAACATGCTGATGCGCCGCTTGAGGGCGAGAGGCAGACGACGCTCAAGATGGCCCAGGCGGTAACCGAGCAATTTGAACGCGCTGCGCACCAGCACCTCCGGCACGCGGTGCAAGGCGCCGGCTTTGCGCAAGGCCGCGAGTTCAGCCATTACATAGCGTTTGCCTTCGCCACCCGCGTCGCCAAAGGCCTGCTTGATCCACGGCTCGCGGCCGTAGAACACGCCGATATCGAAGTAGCGGTGAAACTCGTCCATGAGTTTGTAATCGTGGGAGTGATGCACCAGCGCCGTAGCGGCGTAGCGCACCTTATAGCCGTCGAGAAGCATGCGCGCGGCGACGTAGGCGTCTTCGCTGCCGATCACGTCGGCGGGGAAACCACCCACCGCGTGCAGTGCGCTGCGTCGGTACACGGAGAATGAGTCGGAGCTGAAGCAGGTCTTGATCCCAAGCGTGGGCGCGTCGGCCAGGCTTTTGCTGCGGCTGTGCTCCGGGTAGTTGAAGTGTCGCGATTGCGCGCCCAGTACACCCGCGTCAGGGTGGGGGAGTTGGCGCCCATAGGCGACGCCATTGAGCGGGTCCTCCTGCAACTCGGCGAGCAGGTTGGCGAACGTCTCGGGCGTGGCGGGAATAGCGTCCTGGGTCATCACGAACAACGCGTCGCCGCCAACTTGCTCGCTGGCCCAACGGCGGGTGCCGCCGTGGTTGAAGTCACGGGCGTCGATCACTTCGACCCGTGCTCCGAACTCTCGAAAACGCGCCACGGTGTCATCGCTGGAGGCGCTGTCCACCACCAGCATTTCGTCCGGTTGCAGGGTTTGCATCTTCAGCGCCGGCAGCAGGCGTGCCAGGTGGCTGGATGCGTTACGGGTCGGGATGATCAAGGAGGTGCGCATGTCATTTTTTCACGTCGGCAGGCGCACGGCCGTAGATGTCGTCGAAGCGCACGATGTCGTCTTCACCCAGGTACTCGCCGCTCTGCACCTCGATCATCACCAGGTCGATGATGCCGGGGTTGGTCAGCCGGTGTTTGTGCCCGGCCGGAATGTAGGTGGACTCGTTGGCGTTGATCAGGAACTCCCGCTCGCCGTTGGTGATCTGCGCCGCGCCGCTGACCACCACCCAGTGCTCGCTGCGGTGGTGGTGCATCTGCAGCGACAACGACGCCTGGGGCTTGACCACGATGCGCTTGATCTTGAAGCGGCTGCTTTCCTCCAACACGGTGTAGGTGCCCCACGGCCGGGTGACGGTGCGGTGCAGGCTGTACGCCGGATGGTTCTGGCGCTTGAGCTCGGCGACGATGTAGCGCACGTCCTGGCTGCGGTGGGCGTCGGCGATCAGCAAGGCGTCGGGGGTGTCGACAATGATCAGGTCGCGCACGCCCACGGCGCCCAATACGCGCTTGGGTGAGTCGATGTAGCAGTTGTGTACGTCATGCAAAATTGCTTCGCCATTGACCTGGTTGCCCTGGGCGTCGCTGGGGGTGAGCTGGCGCAGGGCTTCCCACGAGCCGATATCGCTCCAGCCAATGTCACAGGGCACCACGGCCACTTGGTTGGACTTTTCCATCAGTGCCACATCGATGGAAACATCCGGCGCAGTGGCGAAGGCGTCGGCGTCCAACTCACGCTGGCGCGAGGTTTTGTTTTGCAGGCTCTGGCTGCGCTCCAGCGCGGCGCGTGCGGCGTCCAGCACGTCCGGGGCATGGGTGGCCAGTTCATCTACCAGGGTGCTGGCCTTAAAGCAGAACATGCCGGCATTCCACAGGTGCTTGCCGCCGTCGAGGTAGCCTTGGGCGGTGGCCAAGTCGGGTTTCTCGACGAAGCGTTTTACGCGGTTACCGTGGCTCAGTTTTTCGCCCTGTTCGATGTAGCCGAAGCCGGTTTCCGCATGGTCGGGCTGGATGCCGAAGGTCACCAGGTAGCCGGCTTCGGCCAGGTCGCGGGCCTGAGTCACGGCCTCGGCGAACGCGGCTTCATTGAGGATCAAATGGTCGGCGGGCATCACCAGCAACTGCGCGTCGCCGCCGAAATGTTCCTGCACATGCAACGCTGCCACGGCGATGGCCGCCGCTGTGTTGCGGCCGAACGGTTCCAGCAACAGGTCCAGGGGCAGGTGGGCGTTGTTGACCGGTCGGTAGTCATCCAGGGTGCGGAACAGCAGGTCGCGATTGGTCACCGTCAGCACGCTTTCCACCCCAGGCAATTTGGCTGCGCGCTGAAAGGTTTTTTGCAGCAGGCTCTGGCCGTCACGCATGCGCATGAAGGGCTTGGGCATGTTCTGTCGCGACACCGGCCACAGCCGTGTGCCCGAACCACCGGAAACGATGCAGGGAATTAATCCGTTGAGGGTATTCATCAATAGACTTCCTTGGTGGAAAGGACGGCGGGGACCGTCATGAAGACGATGTACAGGTCAAACCACACCGACCATTTGGAGATGTACTCCAGGTCGTATTCGACGCGTTTCTGGATCTTGAACAGCGTGTCGGTTTCACCCCGGTAGCCATTGATCTGCGCCCAGCCGGTGATGCCTGGCTTCACGCGGTGGCGCGAGCTGTACTCGCTCACCGCCACTTCGAACGGGACACCGGCGGCCTTGGTCGCCGTGGCGTGCGGGCGCGGGCCGACCATCGACATGTTGCCCAGCAGCACGTTGAACAACTGCGGCAGCTCGTCGATGCTGGTCTTGCGGATGATGCGGCCCACCCGAGTGATGCGTGGGTCCTGGCGAGTGGTCTGGCGTTCGGCGGTGAAGTCGCTCTGGTCGGTGTACATCGAGCGGAACTTGAAGACGCGGATTTCGTTGTCGTTGTAGCCGTAACGGTTTTGGCGGAACAGCACCGGGCCCTTGGAATCGAGTTTGATCGCAATCGCCGTGACCACCATCACCGGCGACAGACACACCAGCGCCAGGCTGGCGAGGAAGCAATCCTCCAAGCGCTTAATCACCGGCGACCAGCCGCGCAACGGCAGTTGCGAGGTGTTGAACATCAGGATGCCGCCGACGTCGGTGATTTTGCTGTGGCCGTAGCGCAAGGCGGCCATGTCGGGCACCAGCATCACGTTCACCGACAGCTGCCGCAGGCGATTGACCAGCCCATGAATGCGCTGCTCGGCGGCCCAAGGCAGGCAGATCATCACCTGGTTGACCTGCTCGGCGCGGATCAGTTTTTCCAGGTCACGGGTGTTTCCCAGCAAGGGCAGGCGGCTCAATTCCTTGGGGATGCGTTCGGTGCGGTCGTCGATAAAACCGATCAGCCCGGAACGGATATCGCCGTTGCGTTGCAGGTGGTCGGCCACATGCACGGCGGTGTCGGTAAAGCCCAGGATCACCGTGCGTTGAAGGTATTTGCCCTTGCGCATCAGGTGGCGGTACAGGCGCAGCATCAGCAGGCGTTCCAGGCAGAACAAGCAGAGGCTGGCGACGTACCACGCCACCAGGTTGCGCGGGGTCAATAGCGGGAAAAACTGCAGGATCTGGTACATGAACAGCAGGATGCAAAACGCCGCCGACCAGGCTTTGATCTTGGTTTTCAGACGCAGCCGGTTGCTGAATAACTCTTCGGAATAGATGCCCAGGGCCTGGAACAAAATGATCGTCAGGACCGCGAAAAATACCAATAGGCCGAGGAAATGACCGCGTAGCTCTGGGTCCATCGGGTCGATGAAAATCACCAGGACCAACGGGGGCAAAATGGCGCTCAGGCCATGTATGAATTTGACGAAAACAACAAAGAACTCAACAAAACCGGCACGCGTTAAAAACAGACTGTCGACGGACGACTTTTCTCGCATAAAACATCCCTCATTGCACTCCAGTCGCGCTTGTTCGATTGTTTGTTCAATAAAGCAACGGGTTGCTTTAAAGGCACTTCGAACTACGGCTACGCTGGGTAATACGCAACTATCCATTCAAAAAAATAAATCCATTTGAATGCTTTTCGCGGGGGTAGTGACTTAAGGAGTGTTTCCTTCATAGTGCTAGTCAACGGATTGACGATGTTGCGGGGCATGCAGGATAGACGGGTTAATCAGTCTTTTTATCGGCATTTTATTGACATTCCTTGTCCGAACACTCGGTGATGGGTGTGTTTTTGAGTGTAGGAATAAATGTGAGATTTTTCCTGCTTAACGGGAAAACCTTTTTATGAGCGAGGTAGGAAAGGGGGACAAAGAGGGCGTGGCAAGGCGCACTAAGTGCCTTGCCACTGGGGCTTTCGCGGGATTAGAAGTTGCCTTTCAAACTCACCGAAAAATTACGCGGTTCGCCATAAAAGTTTCCCCAAGAGGCGGTACCCACGGTGTTGTAGTAGGTTTTATCAAACAGATTGTTGCCGTTGAGCGCTACGGTCCAGGTGTCATCCACGCGGTAGGCCAGGCGCGCATTCCAAGTGGCGTAACCGGGCTGTTCGAGCTTAATGGTCTGCACACGATAGTTGCTGCTCTGGGCGTTGACCCCAGTGCCGACGCTCCATTTCGATAGCGCGCCGTCGAGTTGGTAATCGCCCCACAAACGCAGCATGTGGCGGGGCACGTAGGTGTTGGAAACGCCACCTTCCTTCGCGACTTCGATGTTGCTCAGGGACTTGGTCTGGGTGTAGGTATAGCCGCCGAACAGCTGTAGGCGTTCCAGCACTTCACCACTGATTTCGGCCTCTATGCCCTGGGCGCGCACCTTGCCTTTGTCGGTGTAGCAATAGCCATCGGCGGAGGTCGCGCATTGGGTGGTGTAGTCGGATTCGGCGCCGTTTTTCTCAAGGGCGCGGAACAGCGCCAGGGAGCTGTTGAGGCGTCCGTCGAACCATTCGCCCTTGATGCCCAACTCGTAGTTGTCGCCGATCTTCGGCTTGAGCGCAGCGCCGTCGACGGTAGCGTAGGAACTCTGCGGCTGGAAGATATCCGCATAGCTGGCGTACACCGACAGGTGCTCATTGAGGTCGTAGATCAGCGCGGCAAACGGTGTGACTTCGCCGGTTTCCCGAGTGCGTGCATCCTGCGAAGCCCATTCGCCCCAGGCCAGGTTGTAGGATTGGCGACGGTTCTCGTACCAACTGACGCGGCTGCCGACGATTAACATCAGCGGCTCGGCCAAGCGCAGGCGCAATGTGGCATAGGTGCCGTATTGGGTAGCGGTCTCCTTGACCGTGCCGCCACGGTACATGTTCGGCCAGAAGGTGCTGTCGGCCGGTTCCGGGAAGTGACGATTAGGTTGGTAGATGCTCTGGCGCAAGGCCAGGCTCTGGATCGCGTAGACATCGTCCTGAGTGCCACGGCTGCCGTTGGCGCCGAGGATCAACTCATGTTCCAGGCCGAAGGCTTCGAACGTGCCATCGACGTAGGCGTCGAGGCCGAAGTCCTTGTGGTTGTAGTCCATCAATGCTGCATAGGAACCGGCCGTGGGTGCCGGATCACCGTAGGCGATCGTGCCTTCGCTGGCAGCGTACTTGGTGTCTTGCAGATTGCGGCTGTGCACCGCCGACACCTTGAGTTTCCAGTCATCGTTGAATTGATGGGTCAAGTCGGCAAAGAACGTGGTACGCCGGCTTTGCCAGTCGTTCCAGGACTGGCCCAGACAAGTGGAGCGGCTGAGGTTGGCGCTTTTGCCATCGGCGTAGCGAGGCAGGCCGCCCCAGCAAGGTGTGGCGTCCACGTCTTCGTAACTGGCGCCGACGCCCAGGGTGGTTTCGGGGCTGAGGTCGATGTCCAGCGCGCCGTAGAACGCTTGGTCCTGGCGCTTCTGGATGTCCATGTAAGAGCCGCGCTCCTGCTGGCTGATCGCTGCGCGGCCGCGAATAGTACCGCTGTCATTCAACGGGCCGCCGGTGTCGACGTCGGCGCGGTAGTTGTCCCAGGTGCCGGCGGACAACGACAGGCTGCTGGTGGGATTGGCCTGGGGTCGCTTGCGCACGAAGTTCACCGCGCCGCTGGCGGTGCCGGCGCCCTTGAGCATCCCGGCCGCACCCTTGAGCACTTCCACTCGGTCGTAGATCGCCATGTTGGCGCTGAAACTGTCGGCTTGTACGTAGTCTTTGCCCATGTCCAACGGCACGCCGTCGTACTGGTACTGGCCGAGCATCTTGAAGCCACGGGAATAGAAGTACTTGCCGCCCATGGGCGACTCGTAGGTGGTGATCCCCGGCGTGCGTTCCATCACATCGTCGATGGTGGTGAGGTTCTGGTCATCCATGAGTTGGCGGGTCAGCACACTGACCGACTGCGGCGTTTCCCTCAGGCTGTGTTCGCCTTTGCCAATGGTCACTGCGCCGGTGGTGTACGAACCGGTGCCGTCGGTGATGACGCCCAAGCGCTCGCCGGTGACCATCGTGGCGCCCAGGTTCAGAGCGCCGGTTTCGGCCACTTCGGGCAGCAGCAACCACGTGTTGTTGCCCTGGCGCTGGGCTTCCAGGCCTTGGCCTCGCAACAACTGGCCGAGGGCCTGTTGCGGGTCGAAGCGGCCGTTGAGGCCTGGGCTGGCCTTGCCGGCGACGCTGGTGGCGTCATACGACAGGCTGATACTGGCCTGACGGGCGAACTGGTCCAGCGCATCGGCCAGGGAGCCGGCGGCGATATGCCAGTCGCGGGCCTGGATGTCACTGGCTGGGGTTTGAGCCATCACGGCCAATGGCACAGCCGCGCCACTCAGGCAGGCGCCGAGCAAAGCGGCCTGCGCTGCGCGTTTGAGGGGGGAACGTTGGGAGGGGAACGCTTGCATGACCGCGGGATGCTCCTGAAGGAAGTGAACAGAACCGGCCTGTTGATCGGCCTTTCCTAACAGGTCGAGCGGTAATGCGAATTCACCTCATTTATTTTTGAAGGGTTATACGCGGGGTGAAACAGTCACCCAATAACGGCTGCGGTAGGTGACGTCGACCTTGAGTGAATGCGCCACCAGGCTGAGCACTTGATCGGTATCGTCCAACTGATAGGTGCCCGACACGCGCATCCCGGCGACCGCTTCGCTGCACCGCAGCAGGCCGTTTCGATAGCGCCCCAGCTCGGCGAGGAAGTTATCCAGGCGCATGTTGTGGGCGCTGATCACGCCATCGCTCCAGGCCCAAGGGTCGAGTCCATTGGCGAGGGGAGGGCGGATGCCATTGCGGTCGAACAGCACCTGTTTGCCCGGCTTTATCAACTGCTGTGCGTGGGTGTCGTGACGGTCGGCAAACAGCGCCACGCTGCCCTGTTGCACGGCGAGCAATGTGCCTTGGGCGTCTTCGCGTACCAGGAAGCGGGTGCCAATGGCGCGCAAGTAACCGTCGCGGGTCTGCACCCAGAAAGGTCGGCTGTCGACGCCGGTATTGACCAGGATTTCACCCTGACGCAGGTGCACCAGGCGCCGCTCTTGATTGAACGCCGTATCGAAAGCGCTGGCGCTGTTGAGCTGGATGTTGCTGCCATCGTTCAGCGCCACCCAGCGTCGTTCGCCGGTGACGGTACGGTAATCGGCCATCAGGGCCGGCAGCGGCGTGTAGTCGCGGCCAAGCCAGGTCAAACCGGCTGCGCCGGCCATCAGCCCGAGCAGTTTCAAGCCATCACGACGGCTGATGCGTTGGCGCGCACCCCGCAGGGCATGGCGCCCGACCTGGGCCGGTAGTTGGCTGAAGTCGTCATTCATCGTCGCCACCCGCTGCCACACTTGCTGGTGTTCGGCGCTGGTGTGCAGCCAGCGGTCAAATGCGGCGGTGCTGGCGTCGTCGGCTGTGTTGAAGCGCAGCGTGATCATCCACTGGATGGCCTGGTCTACGAGGCGCGGGTCATAGTTCGGCATAACGCAACCGATAACAGGCGTGCAGCGCCTTGGACAGGTCGCGCTCCACGGTCGCTTTGGACACGCCCAGACGCAGGGCGATCTGGGCGCAGGTCAGGCCATCAAGTTGGGCCAACAGGAACGCTTCGCGCACGCGCGGCTTGAGTTGGTCGAGCAGGCGGTCGATACGTTCGAGGCTGTCGAGGATCAGCCGCCGGGTTTCCTCCGACGGCACTTCAGCCTGCGGAAAATGCGCGAGGCTTTCGAGGTAGGCACGCTCCAGTTCACGGCGCCGGTACTGGTCGATCATCAGGCTGCGCGCGATGCTGCTCAGGTACGCGCGCGGCTGCTGCACCGTCTGCTGCTTGCGCGCATTGAGCAGGCGCACGAAGGTTTCCTGGGCCAGGTCGGCGGCATGCTCACGGCAACCGGTGCGCCGACTCAACCAGCCGCGCAACCACGAATGATGGGCATGGTACAGCTGGCCGATGGCGGCATGGTCCAGTGGGTGATCGCTCGACATGGGCATCCTGGCGCAGCAGTCTTAATTGATAATGTTTCGCATTCTAGACGTTGGTCGTGGCGTTGAGCAATCACTGGCAAGCAATGTATCCAGCACAATTTTTTGTTTGCCCAAGGCGCGCCGATTAGTCTGCGGGCTTTCCTGGTGGAGGGCTGAGCATGATCGACGTGGCGACCCTGGCGATATTTTCCGGTGCCGTGGTGCTGTTGTTGCTATCACCGGGGCCGAACATGGCTTTTGTCATCAGCCATGGCGTGACCCACGGCTGGCGCGGAGCAATGGCGTCGGCGTTGGGCATCTGTGTGGCGGACCTGCTGCTGACGGTATTGACCGCCAGCGGGGTGACGGCGCTGGTCGCCAGTTGGCCGCCATCCTTTGATGTGATCCGCTATGCGGGAGTGATCTACCTGCTGTGGCTGGTGTTCAAGACCTTGCAGAAAAGCCCTGGCCTGGACATGGCTCACATCAACCGCGTGGCCTTGGGCCAAGTCTGTTGGCAGGCGATGCTCAACAGCTTGCTCAACCCTAAGGCGTTGCTGTTTTTTCTGGTATTCCTGCCGCAGTTTGTAAGGCCCGAGGCCGGGCCCATTGCCATGCAGTTGATGGTGCTCGGCGGTGTGCTGACTGTGATTGCCGGTGTATTTCACGTACTGCTGGGGTGTTTTGGCGGGGCGCTCAGCCGGTTCTTTGCCAGGCGTTCGAACAGCGCCTGGCTACAGAAGTGGGGATTGGCGACGGTACTGATGCTGCTGGCGGTGCGCCTGGCGGTGATGTCTCGTCCTAACTGATCTTGGGCGGCGGGGAGCACGCCAGGCAGAGCTAGCGGCGCGCGTCCATGTCAGCCCAACCGCGCCGCCGCCCGTGCGGTGATCTCACCGCGCACCCTGCGCGATTCCAGCGTGCGCTTCTTCGCCTCTTCCAGCACATGCGCAGGCGCCGTCTGCGGGCTGCCCGAATCGAACGGCGGTGCCGGTGCATATTCGATCTGCAACTGCACCAGTTGCGCCGCCGCTTCGCTGTATAACTCGGCCGCCAGCACCAGCGCGAAGTCGATCCCCGCAGTGATTCCACCCCCGGTAAACAGGTTGCCGTCACGCACTACGCGCTCCTGCACCGGGATAGCACCGAGGGGGGCGAGCATGTCGTGGTAGGCCCAGTGGGTGGTGGCCTTGCGGCCGCGCAGCAGACCCGCCGCGCCGAGTACCAGCGAGCCGGTGCACACCGAGGTCACATAGCGTGCGGTCTGAGCCTGGGTCTTGAGGAAATCCAGGGTGGCCGGGTCTTCCATCAGCGCACCCACGCCGGAACCGCCGGGCACGCAGAGCACATCCAGATTGGGGCAGTCGGCGTAGGTGGTGGTCGGTGTAAACACCAACCCAGTGCTGGAGGTGACCGGCGCCAGGTCTTTCCACACCAGGTGCAATTTCACGTCCGGCAGAGAACCCAGCACGTCATAGGGGCCGGTCAGGTCCAGTTGCTGGATGCCGGGAAACAACACAAAGCCGATCTGCAAGGTCATCAGGGATGCTCCGATAAAGAGGTGGACGGCTTCACTCTAGAGGCCTAGGCTTTGGCGAATACGCCATTGAACCCACGAATTACGCCAATCATGCCCAGAATTGTCCACGTCCTCGCTTTCGATAACGCCCAGGTGCTTGACGTGACCGGGCCGTTGCAGGTGTTCGCTTCCGCCAATGACTTGGCCCGCCAGCGCGGCCTGCCGCTGCCTTATGCGGTCTCGGTGATCGCTGCTCAAAGCGCGCCGGTGATGACCTCTGCCGGGCTGGCCCTGGTAGCCGAACCGCTGCCCGCCGTCGATGCGCCTTGCGATACCTTGGTAATCGCTGGCGGCTGGGGCGTTTATGGCGCCTCCGAAGACTTGGCGCTGGTGGACTGGGTTCGGGAAAAGGCCCGGCATACCCGACGCATGACCTCGGTGTGCACGGGCGCATTTTTGCTGGCCGCCAGCGGCATGCTCGATGGCTGTCGCGTGGCGACTCACTGGACGCGCTGCGAGGAATTGGCGCGCCGGTTTCCTTCGCTGACGGTGGAGTCCAATCCGATCTTCATCCAGCAGGGCGCCGTGTGGACGTCGGCTGGCGTCACCGCCGGCATCGACCTGTGCCTGGCCTTGGTGGAAGAAGATCTCGGCGGCGCGGTAGCGCTGGAAGTGGCGCGGCACCTGGTGGTGTTTCTCAAGCGCCCCGGCGGCCAATCGCAGTTCAGCGTGACCCTGTCCCTGCAAAAGGGCGACAGCCGCTTCGCAGAACTCCACGCCTGGATGGCCGAAAACCTCACTCTGGAATTGAACATCCCGACCCTGGCCGCCCAGGCCGGCATGAGCGAGCGCAGCTTTGTGCGCCACTACCGCGCCGAAACCGGGCAAACCCCAGCGCGCGCCGTCGAGCTGATCCGCGTCGAAACCGCCCGCCGGCAATTGGCAGACAGCAACGCGTCAATCAAACGTATTGCCGTGCAGTGCGGTTTTGGCAGTGAAGAAACCCTGCGCCGCAGCTTTTTGCGGGCCTTGTCGGTCACGCCCCAGGCCTACCGCGAACGCTTTTGCGCACTGGCCTGAACGAAAAGTACACCGTTGAACCAAGGTGCTATGTTGGCCTCCCACCCACAGCGGGCGGGGGTTTTTATCGAAGCCTACGGCGGCACCCTCCGGGCTGAGAGCGAGGAGGGGCATGGCAGCGTGTTCAGCTTCAGGATTGCCGCAGTGCGTTAAGCCCTATCGAGTAGCTCGATGATCGCTGACAGGGTCGCCTGCGGTGCTTCCTGGGGAATATTGTGGCCCACGCCGGGCAACACCTGACGTCGGTAAAAACCGCTGAAGTGCTCCACGTCATCGTCCTCTTCCGGCGGTGGGCCTACGCCGTCATCGGCACCGCACAACGAGATGCTCGGCACCGAGATCGCCGGTTGCGTCGCCAACGCCTGCTCGATGGCTTCCAGCGCCGGATCGCCGGGCGCATACATGAAACGGTGGCGGTAAGAGTGAATCACCACCTCGACAAAGTCCGGGTTATCGAAGGACGGCGCCGTCTGCCCATACAGGTCCGGCCCCTCGGCCCATGACGGCGACCACAGCGCCCATAGCAATTGGCAGAGCTCGCGACGGTTGGCGGTCAACCCGTCCACACCGCGCTGGGTGTGAAAGTAATACTGGTACCACAACCGATGCTCCGTCACCGGCGCCCGAGGCTTGAGCGACTTGGCGATGTTCTGGATGTTGTAGCCATCCCCGGTCACCAGCCCGCGCACCCGCTGCGGCCACAGCGCGGCGACGATACACGCGGCGCGCCCACCCCAGTCATAACCCGCCAGCGTGGCTTGCGCGATACCCAGCGTATCCATGAACTCCAGCAAATCCTTGGCTAACGCGGCCTGTTGCCCGGAACGCATTACCTGCGCATTGATAAAACGCGTGGGGCCATAACCGCGCAGGTACGGCACCAACACCCGGCAGCCGCGCCCGGCGAGCACCGGAGCAATGGCGTCGTAAGCGCGCGGGTCGTAAGGGAAACCATGCAGCAGGATCACCGGCTCACCGTCGGCAGGGCCGTGGGCTTCATAGGCGATGTCGAGCATGGAGGTTTGCGCGTGGAGCAATGGGGCGGTCAGGGTCATGGTTGGGCTCCGTGGTTGGCCAGCGTTAGCACATTTGAAGGGAAGTAAGGCCCTTGTGGTGAGCGGCCTTGCCCCGCGCTGGGCTGCGACGCGGCCCTAAAATCAGGCGCCGCGTTCTGACAGAAAAACCTCGTTGCCTTTAATTGGGGCTGCTGCGCAGCCCGGCGCGGAGCTTGGATTTTAGGGTCGGGGTTACCTATCTTGCGTCAGCTCGGCATATGTTTAGATACTCAGGTTGTGAGCATCACCCGAACAAAACTTGCTGCCAGTGAGTTTCACTGATGATTGCTATGGGAACACCGCTGTCTCGCAATTCCACGGCCTTTTTAATTTTGGCTCCGTAGGCGCTATGCAGCCACTGTTCGTTGCCAATACTGCCGACCACGAGAAAGTGGACCTTTTTGCTCACCGAGTTACCGATAACTCCGCCACGTTCGATCACTAGTGCTTCACAGTCTTTGCGAGGACCGAAAGCCATGACGCCTGTAAACAGGAAAACTTTGGCGAGCCAGTCGAGTTCTGGCGCTGGGTCGTTCAGCGGTAGGCTGCTGACGGTGGATACGCGTTGAGGCCCCCCGACGGGAATACCTGAGAATTGATGCAATATTTCCAACAACTCTACCGATTCATTCTCATCCAACACCCCATCGCTCAACATGTTGGCGAGCCGGTGATACAGAATATTAACTACGGGGTCTTCGAGGTGTATGAGGTGGGTCTCTATCCAGTTTTTAAGAAACTCGGCTTCTAATTGATTGATTTTTCCATCGGCGGTCAAGCCGGCAGTAATTCCGACCAGTGCATCAGCAGAGCGCCGATCTATACGGCCCTGGTGGAAAAAGCGACTTCGTTCGAATTCCTGATGAAGATCGACCATGCATCCTTGCTCCCTACTCTTCAGTTTCCATTGTCTGATTGATGTATTTGGTTTTATCGGGAGTGAACGTGACAATCATTTGGGTGTGCGAGCATGTCTTTACGATGTCCTGTGTTGGATCAACATCAAGGTCTTCACCGCGAAGGCCCTGCCACTGCGCTAGATGATTTAGCGAGCCAAACTTCTCTAGTTTTTTTAACCTGCGGCTTACTCCACCCTTCCACCCGAGAATGGGCAATTCATCGTTGAGGCAAGCTTTTACAAGCTCCGTGCGCTTAGCGGCGAGTTCCCGCCCAACTTCCCAGCACTTGATCAAACCTTTGTCCTCGCGTTCCCACGTATCGTTCCAGCTCAAAGAAGGGCGAAGAGGCGTACTGATATTTTGATGGATGCGTGAGGTCATTATTCTTTCCTTTGAATATCAAACCGTATGTGCGATGTCGGTATCTTTATATACCTATATTTTTCTTGTTCAGCCACTCCCGCGCTTGGCTGCGAAGCGGCCCCAAAATCAGGCGCCGCGTTCCGTCAGGCAGAATGCGGCGTTTTGATTGGGCCGGTTTCGCCACCCAGCGCGGGGCAAGCCTGTTCGCCACAGCAGTATGTGTCAGCCTTTGCGTTTTTGTAGAGCACAGGCCGCTATTTGGACCGCAGTGAGTCAGTGCCTTACCGGTCACCTCTCAGGGTTGCCATACCGTTTTCTCCCCACTCAATTTACGGTCCAGGAATGTCGCCGCGCTGATCAGCGCCAAATGGCTCAACGCTTGGGGCGTATTGCCCAGATGCCGCGCCTGGCTGTCGAACTCTTCGGCATACAAACCCAGTGGGTTGGCGTAGCGCAGCAATTGTTCGAATTCCAGGTGGGCCTTTTCCACCTGGCCGGCGCGGGCCAGGCATTCCACGTACCAGAACGAGCAAGCGGTGAATGCGCCTTCGGTGCCTTGCAGGCCGTCGATCTGGCTGTCGTCGTTGCGATAGCGGTAGACCATGCCGTCGCGCACCAGGCTTTTCTGGATTGCTTCCAGGGTGCTCAACCAGCGCGGGTCGGTGGCGGCGACGAAGCGCACCAGCGGCATCAGCAGCATCGAACCATCCAGCGCCGTGCTGCCGATGTGCTGTACAAAGTGCCCGCGCTCTTCGTTCCAGAAGTTGCTCCAGATGTCGGCGTAGATCGCCTGGCGCGTCTGGTCCCAGCGTGCGAACGGCGCCGGCAGCGAGCGTTTGGAGGCCAGGCGGATCGCACGGTCCAGGGCCACCCAGCACATCAATCGCGAATGCAGAAAGTGGTGCTGCTCACCGCGCATTTCCCAGATGCCCACATCTTTCTGGTTCCAGATTTCGCAGACCTGATCGGCGACTTCCACGGTGTGTTTCCAACCCTCGTGGGAGATGGCTTCGCCGTACTTGTTGACCAAGTACACCGCGTCCATCAACTCGCCATAAATATCCAGCTGGATCTGGTCGACGGCCTCATTGCCGATGCGCACCGGCCGGGCGCCACCGTGTCCGCTGAAGTTGTCCAGCTCGGTTTCTGGCAACTCCTGACGACCGTCGATGCCGTAGAGGATGTTGATTTTGGTCGGCTTGCCGCAGCAGTCGCTGACGCGTCCTTTGAGCCAACGCATGTAAGCATTGGCTTCGTCGATGAAGCCCAAGCGCATAAAGGCATAGACGGTAAACGAGGCGTCACGGATCCAAGTGTAACGGTAGTCCCAGTTGCGCTCGCCGCCGGGTGCTTCCGGCAGCCCGAAGGTGGCGGCGGCGATAATTGCGCCGTGTTTGCGCGAGGTCAACAGCTTCAGCGCCAGGGCCGAGCGGTTGACCATTTCGCGCCAGCGCCCACGGTAGTTCGATTGGGCGATCCAGCCACGCCAGAACTTCAACGTGTGGGCCAGCGCCAAGTCGGTACAGCTGCTGTCGACGCGTTCATCGTTTTGGCCGCCGAGGACAAATTCGGCGCCTTCTTCCTGAGTCAGGGTAAAGCTCGCCACGGCAGTGTTGTCTTCGAGTTGCAGTGGATGGCTGCTGGACAAACGCAGGCCAGGCTGGCCGTCGGCGCTGAAGCACACGGTGCCGTTATCGAGGGAGGCGGCGGTTGGCGTGCGTGCGTAGTCATGGCGCACGGCGCAGCGCAGGTGAATGTTGGCTTGGCCGCTGACCACGCGTACCCGGCGGATCAACAGCGGCAGGTCATCGGCTTCTTCGCTGATGGTCAGCAGGTCCGTGATTTCCACCACGGCTTCATCGCTGAGCCAGCGGGTTTGCAGCACGTTGGTGTCGGGCAGGTAGATCTGCTCGCGGCGGGCGTTGGGCAAATCCGGGGCGAGTTGGAAGATACCGGCATCGGGGGTGTCGAGCAGCGAGCAAAAGATCGAGGGGCTGTCGAATTCCGGCCAGCAGAAAAAATCGATGCTGCCTTTATCGTTAACCAGTGCCGCGCTGCGCATGTCGCCGATGATGCCGTGGGCGTCAATGGCGCTCTGTGGTTCGTTTTTCAAATCAGCATTTTTCAAATCAACCATTGTCACGAAACTCCGGATATAGGCTCATGCCGCCGTCAATGAACAAGGTACTGCCGACCACATAGTCGGAGGCATCGCTGGCCAGCCAGACCACGGCGTTGGCGACGTCTTCCACATCGCCGACCCGGCCATACGGGATCAACTTGAGCAGTTCTTTTTCCGCCGCGCCTTCGGTGGCTGCGCGGTTGATCGCCGTCCGAATCGCCCCTGGCGCAATTCCATTGATGCGGATGCGCTGCTCGCTGACCTCTTGGGCAAGGCTGCGCATCAGCATTTCCACGCCGCCTTTGGACGCGGCGTAATTCACATGCCCGGCCCAAGGGATCAGTTGGTGCACCGAGCTCATATGGATGATTTTGCCCGCCGCCCGGGACACGCCTTCACGGATGCCCTGGCGGTTGAAGATACGCAGGGCAGCGCGGGCACAGAGGAACTGGCCGGTGAGGTTGACGCCGATCACGCTGTTCCAATCGTCGAGGGTCATGTCGACCACGGCAGCGTCCTTCTGCATGCCGGAGTTGGCCACCAGGATATCCAGGTGGCCAAACGCATCGAGGGTCTGGGCAAACAGCCGTTCTACATCGGCCTCTTTGGACACGTCGGCGCCAATGGCAATCGCCCGCCCGCCGTCGGCGTTGATCTGCGCCGCCAGCGCTTCGGCGGGGGCGGCTTGGCGGTTGTAGTTCAGCACCACGGCAGCCCCGGCCTGAGCCAGAGCCTTGGCCGCACCAGCACCGATTCCGGAACTGGCGCCCGTCACCAGTGCCACTTGTTGCTCTAACGAGATGTGCATTGCCCACCCAGCCTATTAATTCATGAGTTCAATTAGCTGACTGATGGCGCGCAACGGAAGTTCATCCGTGTGGTAGCTGGGAGAAATTGAGCCGACTCACACTGGTTGTTGTGCGGGTGCTTATATCCACGTACCCGTATCAAACCGCGCGCAATGTGGACGCCATTGAGCGCCAGCGTTTCGACGTGTGGCGCACTGAGAACTCAGAACACCACTATGAGTTCGACCAGCAGCACTACACCCGCTCCAGCGACAACACTGCGGGGTTGTACCTGGGCTAGCCGTGTACGTTCTTTTTACAGGCCAGCGTCGGGTTCTAACCCGTATCGTTTGGGAAAAGTCGCAGCTCAGCGAGGGGCTTTGATTTTTTTGGCTATTTCTTACATCCATGCAGCGCATATTGCGGCGGACACAGGAACCGGTACCGACGAAAGCACCACGCATGGGAAAGCTGATGGGCTTCGACGTTACGTTGGAGCGACAAGCTGAAGATCGCGCCCACCGCAATGGAGAAAACTTATGTCGGTATCGATGTCCGATACACACGCTGCTGCTTCATCAACCTCTGCTCGTTCGCAGGACAATGTTGCGCCTCAAGGCAACGCCGAACGGCAGGTGCCCGCCCCGAACGGCAACGCGGCTGCGAACGTCAGGTTCCTGTCGCCGGAGAGCCAGGGCGGGCCGGTATTCGGCGATCGCCAGTCGTTGCCGGCCCGTCAGAACCCTTTTGAACGTATGGAACCTTCTTACAGCGCGCCGGCCACGTCGAATTTCGTGACCTCTTTCAAACACTGGGTAGGCCATTGTTTTTCCGGCTATCGACCACCCTTTCCCGGTTGCAGCAATCCACCACCGAGGCCAAACCCTGGTTGCAGTAATCCGCCACCGAGGCCAAATCCAGGCTGTAGTAACCCGCCGCCGAGGCCAAATCCTGGCTGTAGCAATCCACCCCCACGACCCAACCCCACCCCCTGCAGACCCTATCCGATGCCTCCATGCAGGCCTGATCCGCAGTACTCGTTGAAAAACAACGAACAGTTGGCGCAGCAGTTGAGCGACAACTTCAACGCCTTCAGGGACCGCAATAACCCTGGGTATATAAGCGTTGATAGTATCCATGCGATGGCCAAAAAAGGCTGGTCTCCCGATCCCGTCACGAACGCGAACATTCGCCTGGCCAACGAGTTGCTACGTCGTCCAGAACTGATGAGCGCCCTTGACCGGAATACCTCCACCGGTGCGTTGGATGGCCTGATCAATCGGCAAAATGTGAATGCTGTAATCAAGGGAGAAAATTACTTCAAATACAAGAGCGACAAGGAGTTGGCCGGGGAAATGCTTAAGCACTTCAACGAGTTGAAAAGTAATCCCAGGGCCGGGGAACTGAGCTTCCATGACCTCAGGCGGTTGGCGTCACAGTCTCAGACGGGCGATTCTTCCAAGGATCACCTTGTCCAGCTTGCCCAGGAAATTCTCAGACGCAGTGACGTGTTGAAGAAAATGGACAATCTCGCGGGCCGTGATAACGACGGTCGCATCAGCTGGCAAGCGCTCTACCAGCTTTCCCGTTAACCGAAACTCAGACGCCGTTATTGAATGACGGCGTCTGCTTCAATTGTGTCAGGAACTGTTTACGCCGATTTACCACATAGGTCATATGCACCGTCTTTCAAATTCCAAGTGGAGGGCTAGCAAATGACGTCAACCTCGTTTCACTCATCTCAACCCAGCTGTCATGAGTTGTTTCGTGATCCCCATGATGGCGACTCAACTCTGTCCAAAGGCGACATAGCGACGCAAGAGTCCCTGGCCCTGCAGACTGCGCATGCTGTCGAAGCCAAGCGCATGAGGACATTCGCAGGTCAGCACAAATTCCAGGCGCCCGTAGAGGAAGATTTTTGCAGGGGACTGCTCAAGTCCAACCACGCCTCTAGTGATAACGCCAAGCCACTTAAACACTCCAGGCTGATGAGTTACCTGACGGCCTGGTGGAGTCGGTAAAGGCGCGTTCGTGGGTTTTTACATGCTGTCATTGGAATTCATTGGTCGTAAGGAACTGTCGTATTCGTCCAGCCACACATGAGGTGCTTGCCTGAGTGGAATCCATTCGATGATTTCGGCCGCCAAGGGGGCGATCACCGTACAGGCAGGGATCGGAAAAAAGTTGGAGAAAACCCATGAAAATCGAGGGTGTACTACCTCATGGTGGGCCTCTGGCACTGGACGGGATGGTTTCGAGACCCACAGCGCCAGCGTCGCTCACCCACGCTGAAACCTGGAATGACGCTCGCCCAGCGCACCCGGAAAACGCGTCGCGCGGGCGATTGCCGTTGCGCGGTACATTGTCGGTGCTGCATCACCGAGCGCTGCAGAACCTGTCAGTGACGCGCGCCAATCTTTCGCCTCCCGGGGTGGCGTCCACGGACAGCCAATTAGCGACGGCCCTGGAAAAAGATTTTGGCAGGCTGCACCCATTCCTGAACGAAGGACGTTTGACCTGGTCGTCATTGCGGCGCGTTGCCGCTGAACGTACGGGTCAACACGAGGAGTTGGACCGAACGATTCAGGTGGTCAGTGAAATTCTGAAGCGACCGCGATTGAATGACGCGATCTTGAGCCGCGACGGTGATATTACTCGTGACAGTCTCAGGGCCGCCGCCCAAACATTGCAGGGCAATAGTTCTCCGAGCGTGTTCAGCCAGGATCCGTTCCATGCCCAGAGTAACACCCAGGTGGTGCAGGCCCTGCAGGGCCACTTCGAGCAACTGAGAGACAAATCCCAGGACCGGACGTTTCTGTTTGAGCAGCACCAGTACGTCGAAATCGCCACACTCAAAGCGGTCATGCAGGACCCGTATGCCGTTGACCCGCAGGGTATCCCAGTGCTGGAGCCGTCCACCGGCATGCCCAGGCCTAAGTACAGCGAGCTTTGCGTCTACACCGCAAAGAACATTCTTGAGCGGCCAGGGTTACTGCCTTCACTGGAGCGCGCGAACGGAACGCGACTATTTGGACCTCCTCAAAAGGAAGGCTGGCTCAGCAACAAAAGTCTCGATCGTTGGCTGGAACAAGACGAAGCTCGCAAGGCGCGCTGATGGTTTACACCTTGAGAATTTTGCCGCTGAGGGACACACCCGCAAGCAACAATGCGATCAGCACGAAGGCGCTGCTCAGGCTGCTGCCATGCGCGATGAAACCGATCATGGCGGGACCGGCAAGAATCCCGGCATACCCCAGGGTAGTGATGGCGGGCACGGCGATGTGCTCTGGCATCACTGTCTGTTTACCGACGGCGGTATACAGCACCGGTACGATATTCGAACACCCGGCGCCTACCAATGCGTAGCCCAGCAGAGCGGTTTCCCAGGCAGGAAGCAGCGTCGCCAGCAACATGCCGGCGGTGGCCAGTGCGCCCCCGATCACGATCACCCGCGTAGCGCCCAGGCGCCGTACGATGGCATCACCCGTCAAACGGCCGGCGGTCATGGTCAGGGCGAACGCTGCGTAACCCAGGCCAGCGTAGGCTTCGTCAAGTCCGCGTTCGGCACTGAGGAACACCGCGCTCCAGTCAAGCACGGCGCCTTCGGCCAAAAACACGATAAAGCACAGACAGCCGATAAACAGCACCACGCCGTGGGGAACAGCAAATGCCGGGCCCGAACTTTCACTGCCGTAGGGCAGCAAATGCGGACCGGCCTTGAGCAGCGCCACCGCCATGATGACGATCACCACCAGGGTCGCTTGGAGAGGCGACAGCCCCAGTCCCAATAACCCGGCAACCCCCGCCGCGCCGACAATACCTCCCAGGCTGAACAAACCATGGAAGCCCGACATCATTGTTTTGCCACTGGCCCGCTCAACAATCACGGCTTGCAGGTTCACCGTGGAGTCCACAGTGCCCAAGCCCGCGCCAAACAGGAACAACGCGGCGATCAGTAACGGTATCGAGCTGACCGTGGCCAGCATGGGCAGGGCCAGGCAGATCATGATCGTGCCGGCGCTCAGCACGCGTCGGCAACCATAGCGCGATGCCAATGCGCCGGCGGCCGGCATGGCGATGATAGACCCCACCCCCAGGCACAACAGCAGCAGACCCAAGGTGCCCTCACTCAGTTCTGCACGAGCCTTGGCGTACGGCACCAGCGGCGCCCACGCAGCAATGCCGAAGCCGGCGATAAAAAATGCAATACGTGTCGACATCTGCTCCAACCGCCCGGGGATCACGGGCGCGGAGGTGGGAATGGCAGTCATGAAAAATCCTTGGTTTTGCGTTCAACGAACGGTGTCCGACGCGACATCCTTGCACATCGGGCCTTGGGGGGCGAGCCGGGTTCCCCGGAGATGACCTGTACTCAGGTTAATTTTTAAAAACCAGGAACCCTATGGATGTCGGCAGCCACAACAGGAGGTGTTGAGCTCAGAGGAGGCGGCCTGGAAGGTGCGTAATCCCTGTGGGAACCGGTGAACCCCGGGTTTTTCGTGGTGGATTACCACCTTCCAGGCCGCCTCCCACAAACGCCATGTTGTGTAATACGCTGCTGGCCCAGCCTGTAGGCAAGTGAGCGGACGAACCGATGAAAATTGGAAGGCGACTAGCACCATGACCCTGTTCTATGACGCACGAGGCAATATTTATGGCGTGACCAGCCCGGCTTTTTTACGAAACCAGGGCATTGAGGTGCCCGACAGCGCCGCGCAAGCCGTGCGTGCTCGCGAGCGTTGGGCAACCCGAGCCATAACGTCTGAATGCGATTGGGATTCGACGCCGCGTCCCATCAATGCCAAGCCTCACCGCTGTGATGGTTTGTTGGTTGGCCCGTTCCAGACCGAACCGCCGTTTGACCTATTGATCGTGAACACCGACGGCTCCCTGGCTGAGCGCAGTGGCAATGGGTTGACGATTTTCGCCCAGGCCCTCACTGACCAGGGCTTGATGACTGAGGCGTGTGAATTGCGAGTGCATCATGACAAGCCTGATGCAGTGTCGCCGGTGGTGACTCGTGTCGAGCCTGCCGTCTACGAGCACCTCTCGGGATTTTGGCTGGCCTTGGGTTTGCCTGGATTTGGGCCGTCAGCCGTTGGTGCGCAAGAGGTGGAGCAGACAATTCTGGCCGGCACTGAACTGAGTTACGTGAGGGCGTTGGCGGCGATCGATCCGCGGTGGACACACAGTCAGTTTGTGCGTGTAGGTAACCCTCATTGTGTGACCTTGGTCGATCAGGTTTCAGCTTTGCCGGAAAACCTACAGATGCAGCAACCCGCGTTGTATGAACCCTTGCAGGCGATAGCCTTCGCCCCTCCGGCTGGCAGCGGTCGCCCCTGTTTGGCCGGGATCAATTTGCAATGGGTCGCCAGGCACTCCCGCAACCGAGTGATTGCCCGGGTGTTCGAACGGGGAGAAGGCCCTACGGCGTCCTCCGGAACCAGCGCCAGTGCCGTGGCCTGTGCGGCTTGGCGAGCGGGTTGGGTTGAGGGCGGTGAAGTCGCCGTCGTGATGCCTGGTGGCACTGCGCCGGTACGCCTGCATACGCAGAACGACACACTGCAGAGCGTCAGTCTGTTCGGGACCGCGCGGCCTCAGGCGTAAAGCTTTTTGAATCGCTGATGCCCAAGGGGGTGTCAGCTGTTTCACGATCAATTAATTGATTAGACGAAAGTTGGTGTAGGGCATTTCTTGTCTTTAAGAAGTGTTTGGTTGAATAGAATTAATATCTTGTAAAAGACCCTTCAAACTTCGTTGTACGAAACTTCTCTTTTATTTTTCCGAGGTCGATTTTTTCCTGAAAACGCTAAGCTTCATGGCGTTCAGGCGCTTTCTCTCGGTAACTTTTCTACGTTTGACGGGGGAAGTATTTCAGTACGGTAATAAATAGATTTGGCGGGTAACAACGGATGGTTAGTGCGTTTTTTTCGTCACGTTTCAATTTGATCCTTCCAGGTATTAAAAGTGACTTTCAAGTGTTGGCGTTCAAAGGCCAGGAGGTCGTTGATCAACCATTTTTTATTCAGGTGCAGGTGGTCAGCGAAAATCCTTCACTGGATCTGGAGGCTTTGCTCCACCAGTCCGCATACCTGGCGTTCGGCGACACGGATACAGGATTGCATGGGCAGATTTACGCAATTGGCCGCGATGATCCTGGCCGGCGGCTCACCCGCTATCACCTGACGTTGGCGCCGCGCCTCGCCTACCTTGGTCATCGGCGCGACCAGCGGATTTTCCAGCAGCGCAGCGTTCCCCAGATCATCGCGACAATCCTTGAGCACCACGGCATTCTGGCCGACAGCTATGCCTTTGAGCTGGGGCCGGTGGTGTATCCGCCGCGTACGTTCTGTGTGCAATACGCGGAAACCGACCTGCATTTCATCCAGCGGCTGTGTGAAGAGGAGGGCATTCATTACCACTTCCGTCACAGCGAGGGCGCGCATGTGTTGGTATTTGGCGATGACCAGACCGTATTCCGCCGCTTGCCCGTGCAACGTTATTCACCTGCCGGCGGGCCGCAGGCTGATACGCGGGTTATCCAGCGTTTCGATGTGCGCCTGGGCACCCGCAGTGGGCAAACGGTGCGCCGCGATCATGACTTTGAACATCCCTCCTTGCGCTTACAGACCACCGCAGGCTCGACCGCAGCGCAAACCCTTGAAGACTACTGTTATCCAGCAGGTTTTAGCGGTCATGCACGGGGTTCGCGCCTGGCACGCAGAGGCTTGGAGCGTCATCAACGCGACCGTTTTCGCGCGCTGGGCAAGAGCGACCAGCCGGTATTGCGCAGTGGGCATTTCCTTGAATTGCAAGACTATCCAGACCCGCTCTGCAATGACCTTTGGTTAATCACTTCGGTCCGGCACGAGGGTTATCAACCCCAGGTGCTGGAGGAAGCGGCAGAGGAAGTGGGTACATTTCAGGGGTATCGCAATCGCTTCACGGCGACACCCTGGAGTGCGACGCATCGACCGCCCCTCAAACACCCCAAGCCGACCATCAACGGGACCCAGACCGCAACGGTCACCGGGCCTTCCGGTGAGGAAGTGCATTGCGATGCATACGGCCGGGTGAAAGTGCGATTTCATTGGGACCGGTTGGACAAGACTGATGACAAAAGCAGTTGTTGGGTGCGAGTGGCGTCAGGATGGGCCGGTGATGGGTTTGGCGCAACGATGCTCCCACGGGTGGGCATGGAAGTGCTGGTGACCTTCCTTGAAGGAGACCCGGACCAGCCGTTGATCCACGGTTGCCTGCCGAATGCGTTGCACATGCCTACCTATCCTTTGCCGCAACACAAGACCCGCAGTGTCTTGCGCACTCGCAGCACCCTGGGCGGTGAAGGTTCCAACGAGTTGCACCTCGAAGATCGTCGTGGCGAGGAGCTCATCTACGTTCGGGCTCAACGGGATTTTGAGCAACAGGTGGGCCATGACGCTCGCTTGGAAGTGGATGGGGAGCGACGGGAAATCATCCGGGGGTTAAGCACGGTTCACCTGGAAAGTGAGGAGCATCGTCATGTCACGGGTGATCGTAAGGTTGTTCTCAAAGCCAGCGACCACCTTGACGTGCAGGGCGATAGCCAGACGTATGTCCGGCAGACCCTCGTGATCGAAGCCGGCCAAGAGGTGCATCTCAAGGCCGGTGCCAGCTTGGTGATCGACGCCGGCGCGCACCTGAGCTTCAAGGCGGGCGGAGAGCACCTGGTGATCCAGGCGGGAGGTATTTTCAGTAGTCGGCCCATTACCCTCGGTGGCACACCGTCCGCGACCGGGTCGGCGAGTTCTGTGTCGATTGCTACAGCCCCTGAAGTCTCCGTTGTCCAGGACGTCATCATGCACTTGGCCAAGCAACTGGGCGCGGACTTCTGTCCAGTGTGCGAACGCTGCCGCGAAGGCCTGTGCGATATCAGTGAGAGGGCTGCCTGATGGACAACCTTCCAAACCAATGGATGAGCCAGCAGCTGCAGGCAGGGCGCAGGCTGTGCTTGATACTTGAAGGCAGTAACGCAGCCCGCCAGCCGATGTTGGCAGCGCGAGGTTTTCCAGACTATTGCAGCCTCTACGCACAAACCCCGCTGGCGGAAATCGCCACGGCTGGCCCCTTGATCCTGTTGCTGGATCAGGTTGGCGAGCCCGCGCTGCTCGATCTTCTACAAAAGCCGGAGATGAATTGGGGGTGGTTGGGCAGTTTGCCAAACGTGGACCTCACGGACGTGACGCGGCATTGGCGCGACCGGCTGCTGGTCGGGCCCGAGGGGCACCAGGCGCTGTACCGATTTCACGACAATCGTACGCTGGCGCGTGCACTCAACTGCCTGAAGGTTGAGCAATGGCCAGCATTCCTAGGTCCGCTGATCAGTGTGTGTTACTGGCACGAAGACCGTTGGCACTATGGCAGTAACCCTGCTCCCGGTGATTATCCGGTGCCCGATCCAGCCCCTTGGCTGAACATACCTAACCCAAATGCCCACGCCATTTTGCACGCCAATATCCTGCGTTACCTGCTGGCGGAGCACAGTGAAAGTCTGGCAGCGCTGGTCGAATTCCAAGACCCCAGGGTATGGCTGACCCAGGTACTCGAACAGGCTCGGGCCTGGCAATGGAACCGGCCGGAGCAGTTGGAATTTCTGGTAGTGCGACGGTTGGAAGAGGCCAGTCGCGCCAGTGTGATTCGATGGCAGCCAACCGTCGGAGAAACCCCTGAAGATCATTTCCAGCGGACTTTCCAGCTGTGGCGCTCGATGGAGAAAACCGATGAGTAGGCGGATCTTGGGGGTGCTGCTGGCGCTGGGGATGGCGGGGCTTTCGGGGTGTGCGGTAAAGCCGATCGAAAGCTTTACGCTGCAGGTGGATCTACCACCGGAATTTAAACTTAAAACAGCCGCCAACTACAGGCCCGCCACGGGTGAGACCTGCACCTTGCCAAGGCGTCGAGGCAAGCGGCCAGAGCGGAAGGTCTTTTTTACCGAATACAAACCTGCGGCCAGTCGGGTGAGTTATCAATTGCCGCTAACTGAAACGGTGGAGGGATGCCCACTGGTGTTGCGTGGCGTGGAATTTGATTTTTATGCGAAATGGGGGAAACGGGATGGGGATGTTGGGGGGGATATTGCGGGTATTTCTATTCGAGATCGTTTAGCGGGAGAAATGCTGGTGATGCCTGAGTCTGGGATTCAGGAGTTGTCGTGGCAGTGCCAGTGGTTGTTTCGGACGGTGGGGCCGATACATGCGATCAGGAAGGTTCTGAGCTGTAATTCGTCGGGCGCGAGGGTTCAATCGCGCACAGCTTACGCTGGCGGAGGTTTTTCGCGAGATGAATTGGGAGGAAAAACGATACTGATAAAACTGGGCCTGACTAACGAAGAACGACCTTATATGGGCGACAACTGGGTTCGTTTTCCTCAGGGATGGAAACGTTGCCGGGGGACGAGTATGGAGGACCAGTACGCGTTCTGCATGGGTAACACTACGGATTTCAAACCCTTCAAAATGCCCGATGGGCGCGTATGCGACATATACCCGACTTGTACTGAATAAGGATATCCAGGCATGACGATGGAGCAATGGAAGCAACCTTTTTTTAATGAAAATATGCCTGCCTGTGCGTTGAGTGGTGGCAGTTTGAGTTTTTGCCTAGTAGATGAATCAGGCGATGGGCAAGTTTATGGTGGGCTCAAATATGAAGTTTTTGACAGCGCTGGGAAAGGATACAAAGGGCATTTAAACGGAGATGGTGTTGCACGTATACACGGGCAATGCCGTGGTCCTGTCGTGCTGGTTTTCGATGCTGAATATAAGGCAACGGGCTCCTTTTATTCGACATTGCAGGAGCGAGAAAAATATCCATTACCCATCACCGACCTTCAAGTCAGAGCTGAGCAAACGCATTTTTTAAATCCTAATGGCAAGCGAGCCGAGCGTAATCACTCGCGTCATAAAGGCGATCAGTTTTATCAAGTCGAAGTGAGCGACTTGGTTCGTCACATTGCCCACCTACCCCCTGTAGCACCTTCAGCCCATCGCCCCCAACGCCACGCCCTAAAAATGATGGCAGACCTCGGCTTCGGTCCACCTCAGCCAGCCTTGTTCGGGGTCGTGCTCTTCCCCAACAACCACACCGTTCTTGAAGTACGTCCGCTTCGAGCCTTGCGCCCAATGCTTTCCACTCAAGACGATTTCTGTGCCTTGAACCTGTACCAGTTGGCATTGTTTGCATCACTGAGTTATTGCAACTTCGGTCAGGTGCCGCCGGAGAAACCCCAGGATGAAGTGCGTTTTCCGCTAGACCCAAGTGTCGGAAATCTATTTGCTGAGCAGCTTTCAGGGCATCAGGAAGCGTGGCGGGTTGATCCGGAGCAAACACAGCGTTTCTATCCACTCTATGAGGAAGTCCCGTACTCCAGGCGCTTCGAAATCCTGCCCTTTGATCCTGCGTTATACCCACAGAATCGCCCGGAACTGGGGGATGAACAGGAACACCCCGCGCGCTTGCATTTCTTCGATGACGAAAAAGGCGGCACTGATACCCAGGCGTTCATCACTCACCACGATGAGGTAATTCTGATAGCGGTGCGAGGCACTGCCAGTTCAGCTGATGGGTTGCGAGATGCCAACGCCCACCAGGTGCTTTTCGCGGAGGGTGTTGGCAAGGCGCATGAAGGGTTTTATCTGGCATACCAAGCGGTGCGTGATTTCGTACTACGCTACCTTGATCAGTTTCACACCGGCCAGCGCATTGTGATTTGTGGCCACAGCCTGGGCGGCGCGATTGCGTTGCTCCTGGCTGAAGGGTTACGTCGAATTCCCGATGCCAATTACAACGTCCTCCTTTACACCTACGGCGCTCCCCGCGCCGCCGACTCCGAGTTCACTCGCGGCGCATCCACGCTGGTCCACCATCGCATCGTCAACCACAACGACCCCGTTCCCAGCGTCCCTGCGCCCTGGATGAATACCACCGCCAAGCTCTGGATCCCTGGCGCCGTCACGCTATTCAGCGCGCCCACCGCAGGTGGTCTGCTGTTCGCAGCCGGCTTGGTACGTATTGGCGGCAATCCTTACCAACATCATGGCGAGCAGCAGCACTTTATGCCGATCATGCTCCCGGATGGCACGCATTCGTCGGTATTGTGGAAGCCTGGTTGTGAGTCCATCGAAGAGGCTGGTCACAGTCGAGCGTTGCAAGTGCGAGGTGACATGCCCGACCGCGAAGGTTTGATCAGGCAACTGGTGCAATACAAACAGCACTTCATGACCGCCAGCTACATCCCTGCTGCCTGGGCGACGTTGCGGCGCTGGCAACAAGCTTTGGATAGCAACGGCCCTCTGGTGACCCAGCGCGAGTTTGAACTGCTCGACCATGCCCTGGCGACCATGCGCAAACAACTGCAAGACAAGCGGCGTGAACTCACCCGACATCGCCCGACCAACGCACGGTCCTATGAATATCACGAGCCCTTGAATGCCGAGATCGACCGCCTGCACACCAGTCGCGAACGCCTGCAAACCCTGCGTTGGCGTCGCCTCGATGCCCGTGATATCTACGGGAGCCACGCCCACTCTGCAGCGCTGCCGCCGAGCCTGAAGCGCTGGTTTCGTCATCGTGAAAACCAGGCACTGCCTCAGGTCGCCAGTATCCCTCCCGCCACGCCAAGCGAGCTGGGGAGGGCGCAACCGCTGGATATCGACTCAGTCGTATGATCCCCGTGCTTACACAAACTCCACCTGCGCGGGCTGGCGCTTCATCAACACCTTGCCGTTGCGAATCGAGTACAGCGGTAGTCCTTGGCTGCGAATCACCTCGTAGTCGCTGTCCGCCGAGAGGATCAACAAATTGGCTGGGCGTCCAGGCTCAAGGCCGTAGCGATCCCCCAGGGCCATGGCCTTGGCGCTGTTGTCGGTCACCAGGTCGAGTGCGCTTTGCAGGTTGCGGTAGCCGAGCATGTGGCAGATGTGCAAACCGGCTTCGAGCACCCGCAGGATGTTGCCGTTGCCGAGCGGGTACCAGGGATCGACGATGGAGTCCTGTCCGAAGCACACGTTCATGCCCGCTTCGAGCAGTTCGTTGACCCGCGTGACACCTCGCCGTTTCGGGAAACTGTCGAAGCGGCCTTGCAGGTGGATGCTTTCGGTCGGGCACGAGACGAAGCTGATACCGGAGTGGCCCAGCAGGCGGAACAACTTGGCGCAGTAGGCATTGTCGTAGGAACCCATGGCCGTTGTGTGGCTGGCCGTGACGCGGGCACCCATGCCGCGGCTGCGGGCTTCTTCGGCCAGCACTTCGAGGAAGCGCGAATGGGGGTCGTCGGTTTCGTCGCAATGCACGTCCACCAGGCAACCGGTGCGCTCTGCCAGGTCCATCAGGAATTTCACAGAACTCACGCCTTGGTCGCGAGTGTATTCAAAGTGGGGGATGCCGCCGATCACGTCGGCGCCCAGGCGGATGGCTTCTTCCATGAGCTCGCGGCCGTTGCGGTACGACTCGATGCCTTCTTGAGGGAAGGCGACGATTTGCAGGTCGATCAGGTGCGTGCTTTCTTCGCGCACTTGCAGCATGGCCTTGAGCGCCGTGAGGTCGGGGTCGGTCACGTCGACATGCGTGCGTACGTGCTGGATGCCGTGGGCTGCAAGGGACTGGATAGTTTTCTTGGCACGGGTCCAGGTGTCTTCCTCGGTGATGGTGGCTTTGCGTTCTCCCCAGCACTCGATGCCTTCGAACAGGGTGCCGCTCATGTTCCAACGTGGTTCGCCAGCGGTAAGAGTGGCGTCAAGGTGGATATGGGGTTCGACGAAGGGCGGGATTACCAGATTGCCAGCGGCATCCAGGTCGCCAGCCTTCATGACGGGTGGCGTCGCTTGTGGGGTGATGCTGGCGATCCGGCCGTTTTCCAGGTGCAGATCATGCAGGCCTTCACGGTTGCGCAGGCGGGCGTTGATGATGTGCATGAGCAAGTTCCTCTTGGCTAAAAACAATCAGGCAGACAGCCGCCAGATCATCAGGGCAATGCCGATGTCCAGGCGGTCATATGAATTATCCAGCGTCAGCCCGCACAGGGCTTCGATGCGCTGGATGCGGTGGGTCAGGGTATTGCGGTGTACGGCCAGGCGCTGGGCGGCGGCCATCAGGTTACCATTCTCGTGAAACCAGGCTTCCAGGGTCGGCATCAGGCTGGGGCCATGGTGCAGGTCGTGGCGCAGCAACGGGCCGAGGCGCTCATTGAGAAATTGGTCGAGCAGGGCGCGATCACGCACGCCGCTGAGCAACTTGAGCACGCCCAATTCGTCATACACGCACAATCCGGCCCGCTCGCTGAACCGTCGCGCGGCGGCCAGGGCCTGGCGCGCTTCATCCTGTGCTTGAGCCAGGCGCTCGGCCGGATGGCGCGCCGCGCTCAAGCCGATAAATAGCTTGAGGGGTGCCAGGCGCAGGTTCAGGGGCTTCAGCCACTGGGCCAATTGCTGACGGTTGGCCG
This sequence comes from Pseudomonas sp. W22_MBD1_FP4, assembly GCF_052113765.1. Classification (NCBI taxonomy): domain Bacteria; kingdom Pseudomonadati; phylum Pseudomonadota; class Gammaproteobacteria; order Pseudomonadales; family Pseudomonadaceae; genus Pseudomonas; species Pseudomonas sp. W22_MBD1_FP4. Next base: position 48,300 of record NZ_JBGQOI010000006.1, read on the forward strand.
AGGCCGCGCCAGCGTCCGGCGCCGGTAGCAACAGGGTCCATTGTCCGGCCCGCCCGAGTATCGGCAGCGCGGTCGACAACTGACGCAAGCGGCGACTGATTGCATCGTGCTGTCGGGCCAGTTGCGCCTCCACCCGCGTCGCGTCGTCTTGGGCGAACAGCAATTCACTGCCTTCCAGTTGCAATTGCACAATTTGCCAATGCCCCGCCAGGGACATGCCCAATTGCACAGCGCGGTGCAGCAGCAGATCCAGGGATTGATAGTCACCGGTCAGCAAGCGCTCCAGCACATCATGGCGTGAGCGCCCCAGCTGTTCGGACTGAATCAGTGCGGAGCCGATAGCCTGGGTCACCAGTACCATTTTCAACGAATAAGGCTGTTCGATCAGTGGCATGCCGGCGGCTTCGGCGGCGTCGAGTAAACGCTGGGGGATCGCCTGGATATATGCCGGCCCGGTAAGAATCACCAATCCGGCGACCTGGCGCTGACACGCTTCGTCCAGCAGTTGCAGCAGATTGGCTTCATCCCGTGGGTGGTTGATGCCGGTGACGAACACCAGTTCGCCGCCCAGTACCCACTCGGCGATCCCGCTGTTTTCCGCCACGTACGGCCAGCGAACGCGGTTATCCAGGCTGGCTTCACCGGCCCGCAGGCGCATGGATTCCAGCCCGGGCAGGGCCAGTACGTCGGCGAGGGTCAGGCTCATGCCTGGGCGTCAGCCAGCGGTACACGCACGCGTAGTACGGCGGTCAGCGCGATGTAGGTCAGTGACGCGGCAGCGATCCCCACCAACGGCGCGACCCAGGGTGAGTTGAATGCCAGCACGGTGCCCACCGCATACGCCACCAGCCCTGGCCAGTTGAACGCCGGCAGACGCGCTTCAGCCAGGCGCGGGTATTGGCCGCGATAGCGGTAGAAGAAGTCCGCCATGATGACGCCACCAATGGGTGGGATCACCGTGCCCAGGAGGATCAGGTAGGGCACCAGCATGTCGTACATGCCGAGCAGCGCCAGCAACGTGCCGATCACCGCACCAGCCAGGGTCACGGTTTTCCGGCGTTTGGTGCGCAGCAGATTGCAGCCGGCCACGGCGAAGTTATAAATGGTGTTGTCCTGAGTGCTCCAAATGTTGAGCAGTAACATGGCCATCGCCGCCATGGCAAAGCCTTGCAGCAGCAATACTTCCACCACGTCCGGTTGCTGATAGACGATGGCGCCATAGGCCCCGATCAACACCATCAGGCCATTGCCGATAAAGAAACCGATCAGGCTGGCCAGCACCGCCACCCTGGCTGAGCGTGAAAACCGCGTCCAGTTGGTGGCCTGGGTCGCGCCACTGACAAAGGTGCCGAACACCAGGGTGATTGCCGTCGACAAGTCCAGTTCAGCGGTCGGCACCACCGCCAGCAACCCGTCCAGCCCGCCGATTTTCATCGTGGCGACCCACATCGACAAAAACAGCAACAGGCCCATGGCCGGCACCGCGATGTAGGACAAAATCTCCAACCCGCGATAGCCCACGTAGGCTGTCGCGCAGAACACCAGGCCGAACAGCACCATCAAGGCCAGCACACTGCCCTGGCTCAGCTCGAAATATTTACCCAGCACCACGGCAGCAGTGGCGGTGCCCCAGGCGTACCAGCCGATTTGGGTGAAACCGAGGATCAAGTCGCTGAGTTTGCTGCCCACTTCGCCGAAGCAGAATCGCCCCATCAGCACCGAGTTCAAACCACTCTTGAAGGCAATGTAGCCCAGGCCTGCGGCGTAAATACCCAGCAGCAGGTTACCCAGGGCCACCACGCCGAGCATGTCGGTGAAGCTGAACGCTACTCCCAGCTTGCCGCCGGCAAACATGGTCGCGGTAAAAAACGTAAAGCCCAACAGCACCATGGCGGTTGACGCCAGGCCCTTGCGCGCATGCATGGGGACTTCGCTTAAAGGGTAATCATTGCCCGTTTCTTGCTGCGTCATGTGCCTTGCTCCCTGAATGAGTGACGAGGCCTATTGCACCGCGCGTGCCAAATCCGAAGCAGTGACGGGCGCACGGCGGCGGCTGTGCACGGTGCACAGTATTTATAGCCAAACAGGGGCGACGCGCAGAAAAGAATGTTCGCTGTGCCCAGTCGGGCACGAAAGCAGTGCAGGGGGTGATACAAAATGGATCAGTCGGACAGCGTGTGTGATCGCAGGGCTTGAGTCCGGCCGTCGGCGCAAGTGCTCCTTACCGTCGGGAAGCGTGGCTGTAAGTGAGGCAGCCACAAAAAAACCACCGCATGGGTGGTTTTTTCACATCGCTGGCTTACTCGCCGCGATAGATACAGCCGCTGGTGCAGGTCTCATGGATGCGAATTGCGCTGAGTTCCGGCAGCAGTGGTTTCAGTTCATTCCAGATCCACTTGGCCAGCACTTCGCTGGTTGGGTTTTCCAGGCCTGGGATGTCATTGAGGTAGTTGTGGTCGAGGCGTTCATAGAGTGGCTTGAAAATCGCCTTGATCTCCGAGAAGTCGCGAATCCAGCCGGTGTGGGGATCCAGGTCGCCGCTCAGGTGAATCGCCACCTTGAACGAATGCCCATGCAGGCGCCCGCATTTGTGGCCATCCGGCACGTGCGGCAGGCGGTGGGCGGATTCGAAGGTAAACTCTTTGAAGATTTCCACAGTATTTTCAGCTCGGTCAGGTATCTGGCAGGCGGCGAGTTTAACAGCTTGATCACGCGCCGCGCATACCGCTGGGTCAAAGCGCCTGCAAGCGCTCGCCCAGGCCTCCGTTATCCGCCAGTTGCAGAAACTCATCCCCCAACCGCTGGCTCTCGCTCATCGCGGTTTGCCAGTACTTATTGCGGCTTTTGTCGTCGCCCAAAAAGCGTTTGAAATCGCTGCGGTCCGGCAGTTTGCCGTGGGGCAGGCGGGCCAGGTAGTCCTTGGACGGCGCCAGCAGCAACACGTCCTGCAATCCCTGCTGATTGCTGCGCCGCCATGGCAGCCCTTTGTCGAACCAGCCGGGGATCACCCGATCGGTAAAGTGCGGGTACAGCACGATGTCATCGCCGTGGTAGGGCAGGTCAAGGTGGTAGTCCAGCAGGCCGCCGTCGCGGTAGGTGCCAGCGCCTGCGCCGGGCAGGTCGCGCACGCCTTGCATCACCATCGGGATCGAGCCCGACGCCAGAAGTGCCTGGCGCAGGTTGCCTGCATCCAGTTCAAGAAACCGCGATGGGAAATCCTTCAGTGGATGCACCGGTGGCAGTTGGCGCGGGTCATGGATGATCAACCGTTCGAAATGCCGCGACAGCCGCGCGCGGCCGCGCAGGTTGTCGGCGATCACCGTTGACAGGCCCAGACCCAGGCGCCCGCGATGGTCGTCGGCAAGCAGGCCGTGGCTTTTGACCACCATGATATTCAGGCGATAGTCGGGATTGTCCAGTACGCGTGCATCGCGGCCGGCCAGTAGGTCGTCGAGCATGCGCTGGCAGCTCTGGGTGACCTCGGCCATGGTCACGCCTTTGGCAAAGCGCTGCTCGTTGTACAAGCGGCCGAGATCCAGCAGGCCTTGCACCGGGTTGGGCAGGCAGGCGCTGGCAAAGCGCCAGGAACCGATGGATGCGCCTATCAGCGCCCGCTCCCGTGGTGCGCGGGGCAGCCAGTCGCCGAACAGCGCCAAGTCCAGGCCCTGGATGCCCAAAGCCTTGGGGCCGCCAGCCGCACCGGGGAGGATGCCTACGTCGGCAGGCTTAAGGCCTTGTTCGCGGATGCGGGCGAGGGCGCGCGTGCCGGCCTTGAGGGTCAGGGCGGGAAACTTGATGTGAATGGCTGTCATACCGGTCTCTGTTGAAGCGAGCGGGGCAGTATAGGAAATCTCGCGGGTTGTGGGAAAAGGCCTTTCCCGAAATTGCCATGGTGGCAATTCAGTTTCAGTTAAGTTGCGGCATATACCGTGGCTGGCGTAGGACTAACTTCGTGTTATGGAGACTTATCATGAAACGCCTCACTGCTCTGGTCGCCGCCGCTATCATCGCCTCCGCGGCGTCCCAGGCCGGAGCCGTGGACCCCGACAAGCCACTGACCGTGCCCGCCACTGTTACAATTGTCGCCTTTGACCAACTGGAAGCCACGGCCCTGGCCCTGCACCCCGGTTCGACGCTGCTGGACACCGATCTGGACGAGGCGTATGGCAAGTACGTCTACGAGGTTGAGTTGGAAGATCGCCACGGCATTGAATGGGATGTTGAATTGGACGCGCTCACCGGGCAGGTTCTCAAGAATCATCAGGATACGTAATGAAGGTAAATTTACGCGCCGGCAGTCGAGTGGCGTTGGTGCTGGTGGTGTTCTGCTCAGGTTTGCAGGCCCGCGATCTCAACCAGGACGAAGCCCTCGCGCTGCGCCAGCAGGGGGTGATCCTGCCGCTGGAGCAACTGTTGCAGCAGGCCATGGCGCGGTATCCCGGCTCCCGTTTGCTGGAAGCCGAGCTTGAGAAAAAACACGGCCAATATGCCTACGAAGTGGAGTTGGTGACCACCGAAGGTGTGGTACGTGAGATTAAACTCGACGCCACCAACGGTGTACTGATCAAAGACGAGGAAGACTGATGCGCCTGCTCCTGGTGGAAGACAACGTACCCCTGGCCGATGAATTGTTGGCCGGCCTACAGCGCCAGGGCTATGCCGTCGACTGGCTGGCCGACGGCCGCGACGCTGCTTACCAGGGCCGCAGCGAACCCTACGACCTGATCATCCTCGACCTCGGCCTGCCCGGTTTACCCGGCCTTGAGGTGCTGGCGCAATGGCGTGCAGCCGCGTTGGCCACTCCGGTGCTCGTTCTTACCGCCCGCGATTCGTGGGCAGAACGGATCGAAGGGCTCAAGGCCGGTGCCGACGACTACCTGAGTAAACCCTTTCACCCCGAAGAACTGCACCTGCGCATCCAGGCGCTGTTGCGCCGTTCCCACGGCCAGGCCAACCAGCCCACCTTGCAGGCCGCCGGGCTGCACCTGGACGAAGGTCGCCAATGCGTACTGCGCGACGGTGACGAGATCCAACTGACCGCCGCCGAATTCCGCCTGTTGCGCTACTTCATGCTGCACCCCGAACAGATCCTGTCGAAAAGCCACCTGGCTGAGCACTTGTATGACGGCGAGACAGAGCGCGATTCCAACGTACTGGAAGTCCACGTCAATCACCTGCGCCGCAAATTGGGGCGCAGCGTGATCGAAACCCGGCGCGGCCAGGGTTACCGCTTTGGCGCCAGCCCTGCATGAAGTCGATTCAACGCCGCCTCAGCCTGGGGTTGATCAGTGTGATGGTGATCGTCGGCCTGGTGTTGGCGCAAACCAGTCTGTGGTTGTTCGAAGCCGGTTTGCAGCGCTACCTGGAAGCGGGGTTGCGCAACGACGCTGAAAACCTGTTGGTGGCGCTGGTGCGCGGGCCCAACGGCGTACAGTTGGATGAGCAGCGCCTCTCGCCGGCCTATCAGCGGCCGTTTTCCGGGCATTACTTCCGTATCGATTTTGCTGACACCCATTGGCGTTCCCGTTCGCTGTGGGATCAGGAGTTGCCCCGACTGCCCGAAGTGGGGCTCAAGGGCAACCTGCAACTGGGCCCGGAAGGCCAGCAGTTGCTGGTATTGCGCTCGGACTACAAACGCTTTGGCCAATCAATTTCCATCAGCGTGGCTCAGGACTACACACCCGTGCGGGAAAGCTTCCGGCTGATGCGTCAGATCGGTCTGGTGCTGGGGTTGGCGGCGTTGCTGCTGGTATTGATCCTGCAGCGGGTCACCGTACGTCGCGCCTTGCGCCCGCTGGAAACCGCCCGCAACCAGATCGCCCAATTGCAGCAGGGCCAGCGCTCGCAACTCGACACCCAAGTGCCGTTGGAGCTGGAGCCGCTGGTGGCGCAGATCAACCACCTGCTGGCCCACACCGAAGACAGCCTCAAGCGCTCACGCAATGCCCTCGGCAACCTGGGCCATGCCCTCAAAACCCCGCTGGCGGTGCTGTTGAGCGCTGCGTCGAGCGAGGCGCTCAAGGATCACCCTAAACTGAGCAAACTCTTGCGTGAGCAGTTGGAGCAGGTTCAACAGCGCCTCAACCGTGAGCTCAACCGCGCACGCCTGGCCGGCGAAACCTTGCCGGGCGCCTTGTTCGACTGTGAAAAAGAACTGCCCGGTTTGCTGGCCACCCTGAACATGGTCCATGGCGAGCACCTGGACCTCAGTTACCACGCGGCCCCAGGCTTGCAATTGCCTTGGGACCGGGAAGACCTATTGGAACTGCTCGGCAACCTGCTGGACAACGCCTGCAAATGGGCGGATGCCGATGTGCGGCTGAATATCAGTGAAACCGCCAACAGCTACCTGCTGGTGGTTGAGGATGACGGCCCCGGTATCCCCGAAACCCAGCGCGATCAGGTATTCAGCCGTGGCACACGCCTGGATGAGCAGATTGATGGCCATGGTTTGGGGCTGGGGATCGTGCGGGATATCGTCGAGGTGTGGGGCGGGGTGTTGCAGTTGCAGGAAAGCGAGCTGGGCGGGCTCAAGGTGCTGATCGAATTGCCCTGTGGAAGGGGCGGTGCGACGATTCGACCGGCTCCCTCCCACATTTGACCCCCTTCAACCCTCAGACGCGGAACTGGTCCATCAACCCCTGTTGCTGATTCGCCAGGCTGTTCAACGCCTGGCTCACCCGCGCCGATTCATTGGCTTGTTCCGACAACGACTCGGTCACATCGCGAATGGTTGCCACGTTGTTGTTGATCTCCTCGGCCACCGCGCTTTGCTCTTCGGCGGCGCTGGCGATCTGCAGGTTCATGTCGCTGATCACTGTGACCGCATCGCCAATCTGGCGCAGGGCCGTCACGGCTTGGCCGACCTGTTCGACACTGCCCTGCGCCTGGCGAAAACTGTTGCCCATGGAACCGACTACATCCTCGGTGCCGCTTTGCAGTTGCTCAATCACCAGGCGGGTTTCTTCCACCGATTCCTGGGTGCGCCGCGCAAGGTTGCGCACTTCATCCGCCACCACCGCAAAGCCACGACCAGCCTCACCGGCGCGGGCGGCTTCGATGGCTGCGTTGAGCGCCAGCAGGTTGGTCTGCTCGGCAATGCCGCGAATCACTTCAAGCACCGAGCCGATTTTCTCGCTATTGGCGGCCAGGCCTTCGACCTGGGCCATGGCCGTGCTCATATCCGCCGCCAGGTGGCCGATGTTGGTGGTGGTTTGGTCGATCACGGTCAGGCCGTCGCGGGTGGCCTGGTCGGCATCGCGTGCGGCTTGCGCGGCCTGGGCCGCGCTGCGTGCGACGTCCTGGGCGGTAGCACTCATTTCGTGGGAGGCGGTAGCCACCTGGTCGACCTGGCGGTACTGCTGTTCCATGCCGGCGCTGGTCTGCGTGGCAATCGCGGCGGATTGGTCGGCGGTGCCACGAGCGTCCTGCACCGAGCGTTTCACTTCGGCAATGATCGGCTGCAGCTTGTCGAGGAAACGGTTGAACCAGCCCGCGAGCTGCCCCAATTCATCCTTCTTGTCGTAGGCCAGGCGACGTGTCAGGTCGCCTTCGCCGCTGGCGATGTCTTCGAGCATGTGTGCCACGCCGAGGATCGGTCGCGTCACGCTGCGGGCCATCAGCCATACCAGGATCAGACCGATCACCGCGGCCAGCAGGCCCAGGCCCAGTTCCAGCAACGTGCCACGCGCGTTGTCGGCATCCAATTGCGCCTTCAGTGCTTCGGCTGGGCCGACCAAGACTTTTTCCGGCACATCCAGCAATACGCCCCACAGCTTGCCGTCGGGGATCGGCGCGAACGGCGCCAGCACCTTGAGCTGAAGGTCGGTGCGCAGGCTGCGGATCTGTGGGCCGCTGGCCAATGCACTGAGCACTTTAGGGCCGCTGACGGTGTCGACTTGATCCAGGCGTTTGCTTAATTGAGTGGCATCCGCACTGTAGCCGGCGAGCAAACCGGTGGAGCTGAGGATGCTCACCTGGGTCTGGCCGTCGTACAGTTTTTTGCTGGCCTGTTGGCTCACGGCCTGGAGGCTGTTGAGGTTGATGTCCACCGACAGCGACGCGATGACTTTGCCGTTGACCATCAGCGGGAACACGATGCTAGTCATCAGCACGTTCTGGCCGTTGATCATATAAAAGTAGGGTTCGATCACGCATGGCTTGAGGGTGGTGCGTGGGCAGGTGAACCAGGCGTTTGCCGGTTCACCGCTGGGGCCGATGCTGGTGTCGGCCATGTCGCTTTCAGGCAGCGCCATCGAGGTGAGTGTGCCCGGAGTCGGCTGAGACCAGTACAGGGCGAAGCGGCCCTTGTTGTTACTGCCCAGCTCCGCCTGATCGGCGAACAACTCGTCCTTGCCGTCCAGCGCGTTGGCTTCAAACACCAGGGACAAACCCAGCAAGTCCGGGTTGGCCTGCAGCGCGGCCTTGACCTGGCGGGTCAGGTCTTCGCGGGTGTCGAAGGCATCGAGGAAGCGCTTTTCGGCCTGTTCGCGCAGGAACAGGACCTGACGGGAAAAACCGTGGCCGTATTGGTAGGCATCCATGAACTGGCGACGAATACCCAGCGCCTGCGCTTCGCCCTGGGCTTCGATGCGTGCCTGGGCGGAGGTGTTGAGCATCTGCATGCTGGACGCCTGGACCTGCTCCGAGCTTTGCGCCATGCGATACAGCGACAAACCCACCAGTAGGGTCACGATCCCTAGCAGGCAAAGACCGGCGAGCAGGGTGATTTTCCATTGAATGGAGAGCTGCCTGAGCGACATCGGGACATCCTTAACCTGAAAGCACATAGAGTCAGTTTATCGGCCGCTGTGAAGGCTTCTTTATTCAAACAATCAATTTAAATCTGAAATCGGTGTCGTTTTTTGACATGTAGCCCTACCTGCTGCAAAGTGCGCGCCCTCTAATAAGACCTCCTTAAAGCCTGCACGCGGGTCGCCAGCCAATGGCCACCTGGGCGCAGGCATGCCTGTTTTTTATGTTTCTGCTTGAGGTAACCATGATTAACGCAGTCATCGCCGCGGTCGGTACCATGCTGGTGCTCAGCCTGTCCCGCGTGCATGTGGTCATCGCCATCATTGTCGGCGCCCTGGTGGGCGGGTTGACCGGTGGCCTGGGCATCGAAGCCACGCTCAAAGCCTTCAACGGCGGTTTGGGCGGCGGCGCGACCGTGGCGTTGTCCTACGCATTGCTCGGCGCTTTCGCGGTGGCGATTGCCAAGTCAGGCCTGGCCCACGCCCTGGCGGACAAGGCGCTGTTGCTGGTCGACCGCCAGGAAGCCAGCGGCGGCAGCCACGTCAAATGGCTGTTGATCGGCCTGCTGTGGGCAGTCGCGATTGCATCGCAGAACATCCTGCCGATCCACATTGCGTTTATCCCGCTGCTGGTGCCGCCACTGTTGTACGTGCTGACCAAGCTGCAACTGGACCGCCGCCTTGTTGCCTGCGTGATGACCTTCGGCCTGATCACCCCCTACATGTTCCTGCCGGTGGGCTTCGGCAACATCTTCCTTAACCAGATCCTGCTGGCCAATGTGGCCAACAGTGGGGTGGACATCAGTCAGGTCAACGTGACCCACGCCATGAGCCTGCCCGCCCTGGGCATGGTGGTTGGCTTGTTGGTGGCGGTGTTTATCAGCTACCGCAAAAAGCGCGTGTATGACCTGGAAAAAATCGAGCGGGTCGAGCAAGTGGCGGTGCAGTACAACCCGCTGACCCTGATGGTGGCCGGCGTGGCGATTGCCTCGGCGTTCATCATTCAACTGTGGCTGGACTCGATGATCATCGGCGCTTTGGCTGGCTTCCTTATCTTCTCGGTGTCGGGGATTGTGCGCTGGCGCGACACCGACGACCTGTTCACCGAAGGCATGAAGATGATGGCTATGATCGGCTTCATCATGATTGCGTCCTCAGGCTTTGCCGAGGTGCTCAAGGCCACCGGCGACGTGCGCTCGCTGGTGGAAACCTCGGCGGCGTTCATCGGCCACAGCCGTGGGGTCGGTGCGTTGTTGATGTTGCTGGTGGGCCTGTTGGTGACCATGGGCATCGGCTCGTCGTTTTCCACGGTGCCGATCCTTGCCGCGATTTTTGTGCCGCTGTGTGTGCAGTTGGGCTTCAGCCCGATGGCCATCGTGTGCATCGTCGGTACGGCGGGGGCGCTGGGCGACGCCGGTTCACCGGCGTCGGACTCAACACTCGGTCCGACCTCCGGCCTGAATATCGACGGGCAGCATCACCATATCTGGGACACCGTGGTGCCGACATTCCTGCACTACAACATCCCGTTGCTGGCATTTGGCTGGTTTGCGGCGATGACGCTCTGATCTACAGATTCATTGACGTTGGTCGATAACCTCTCAAGTCGCCTAATAAGAGAGAAAAGCCATGCGTCTGAATTTGAAGGCCAAAGTACTGTCCCTCGCGATCGTGCCGGTGCTGCTGTTTGCCGTGGTGATCAGCCTGACCACCGTATGGATCCTCCAGGGGCAGGCGCGCAACGAGGTGGATGAAACCCGCCAGCGCCTGCTCAACGACGCCAAGGCCACTCTGCAAAGTTATGTAGAAGTGGCCATGACCACCATCAAGCCGCTTTACGACGCTGCCGCACCTGGCGACACAGCGGCGCGCGCCGAGGTGGTCAAGCTGCTGTCCAACACCCGCTACGGCAAGGACGGTTACTTCTTCGGCTACGACTCCGAGACCATCCGCCTGTTCAAGGGCAACAGCCCCGACGGCGTGGGCAAGAGTTTCAAGGACAACCGTGACCCCAACGGCGTCTACGTCAACCGCGACTTGGTCAAGGTCGGTAAGGACGGCAGCCACTACCTGCAATACAGCTCCACCCAACCCGGCCAGACCGAACTGGTGCCCAAGCTCGGCTACACCGAATACCTGCCCAAGTGGGACATGGTCATCGGTACCTCGGTGAACCTGGACGGCATCGAAGCCCAGGTGGCAGTGGTCGAGGCCAAGGTAGAAAAGCGCATGGAAGGCGTGTTGCTGAGCATCCTTGGCGTGGCCGCGGTGGTGCTGTTGGTGATTGCCGCCGTGGGCATGCTGCTGGCCAATACCATCCTGCGTCCGCTGCACCTGATGAAAGCCAACCTTGATGACATTGCGGCCGGTGAAGGCGACTTGACCCGCCGCCTGGCCATCACCAGTCAGGATGAGTTGGGCGAGCTGGCCGGCGCGTTTAACCGGTTTGTCGACAAGATCCACGGCCTGGTGCGCCAGATCACCGAAATGACCGCGCAACTGACCGGGCTGGTGAGCCAGGTGTCCGACCAGGCCCAGCGCTCGGAGCAGGCCATGGAACGCCAGCGCCACGAGACCGACCAGGTGGCCACCGCGATCAACCAGATGTCCTCGGCTGCGCAAGAAGTGGCGCGCAGTGCCCAGGGCGCCTCCGTGGCGGCGCAACAGACCGACGCCGAAGGCCAGGCCGCCAAGCGGGTGGTGGACGGTAGCATCGCGCAGATCCATGCACTGGTGAGCGATATCCGCAGCAGCGGCGTATCCCTCGACAGCCTGCAGCAGGATGTGGCGTCGATTGTCAGCGTATTGAGCGTAATCCGTTCGATTGCCGAGCAGACCAACCTGTTGGCCCTGAACGCGGCGATTGAAGCCGCGCGGGCAGGGGAGGCCGGCCGTGGTTTTGCGGTGGTCGCCGACGAAGTACGTGCCCTCGCCAGTCGCACCCAGACCAGCACCCAGGAAATCCAGGGCATGATTGACCGCCTGCAAAAAGGCACGGTCGCCGCCGTGGACGCGATGCGCCGCTCCAGCGATGCCGGTGACGGCACTTCGGCCCAGGCCAATCAGGCTGGCGCATCCCTGGACACCATGGCCCAGTTGATCGGCACCATTAATTCAATGAACGCACAGATCGCCAGCGCCGCCGAAGAACAGACCGCTGTGGCCGAAGAGATCAACCGCAGCGTGCACCAGATTGCCGTGGCGGTGGACAGCGTGGCAGACGAAACCCAATTGGGCGCCCAGACCTCTCGCAGCCTGGCGGATCTGGGGCATCGTTTGGGGCAATTGGTCGGGCAGTTCCGGATTTAAACGTCGCGCATCAGCAAGCCGAAGCGCAAGTCCATCTGGGCCGGGAGCGGCACATACACTGTGTGTCCGTCCCCCGGCGCGACCTCGATGGCTTCGCCCTTGGCGTTGCGCAAGTCGGCCAGGTCAAAGTGGAAATTGCCGGCGGGGGTCATCAGCTCCAGGTGATTACCCACGGCAAAGCGGTTTTTAACCTTGACCTCGGCCAGGTCGCCCCGGCGCTCGCCGGTCAACTCGCCCACAAACTGCTGGCGCTCGGATACTGAGCTGCCGTTCTGGTAGTTCTGGTATTCATCGTGCACATGGCGGCGCAGAAAACCCTCGGTGTAGCCGCGTTGGGCCAGGGACTCCAGATTAATCATCAAGCCGCGATCAAACGCGCGACCGGCCACTGCATCATCAATGGCCTGCCGATACACCTGGGTGGTGCGTGCGCAGTAGAAGTGGGACTTGGTGCGGCCTTCGATTTTCAGCGAATGCACACCCATGTGAGTCAGGCGTTCTACGTGCTGCACCGCGCGCAGGTCCTTGGCGTTCATGATGTAGGTGCCGTGTTCGTCTTCGAAGGCGGGCATCTGCTCATCGGGACGGTTGGCCTCCTGCAACAGGAACACCTGATCAGTCGGTGCGCCAATCCCGAGGGTCGGCTGATACTCCTGGACGATATCCCCCGTGGCGTTCTCCACCGCCGGTGTGGCCTGGTATTTCCAGCGACAGGCATTGGTGCAACTGCCTTGATTGGCGTCGCGCTTGTTCATGTAGCCCGAGAGCAGACAGCGCCCGGAATAGGCCATGCACAGGGCGCCGTGCACAAACACCTCCAGCTCCATGGCCGGCACCTGCTGGCGGATTTCTTCAATCTCTTCCAGTGACAGTTCCCGCGACAGGATCACTCGGCAAATCCCTTGCTGCTGCCAGAACTCCACGCTGGCCCAGTTCACCGTATTGGCCTGCACTGACAAGTGAATCGGCATCATCGGAAAATGCCGACGTACCAGCATGATCAGGCCAGGGTCAGACATGATCAGCGCGTCCGGGCCCATGGCGATGACCGGGGCCAAGTCCTTGAGGAAGGTTTTGAGTTTGGCGTTGTGCGGCGCGATGTTGACCACCACGTAAAAGCGCTTGCCCTGTGCATGAGCCTCGTCAATGCCGAGGGCCAGGTTGGCGTGGTCGAATTCGTTGTTGCGCACGCGCAGGCTGTAGCGCGGCTGGCCGGCGTACACCGCATCGGCGCCGTAGGCGAAGGCGTAGCGCATGTTTTTCAGGGTGCCGGCGGGGGCGAGCAGTTCGGGGGCGATGATAGGAGGCATGGGCTTGGGTCGCAAAAAGGCGCGAGGGTAGTTGAAGCGGCGCAAGGCTTTATTGATCTGGGTCTACGCTTACCTCAACAAAGATGGCACTCCCAGGAGTTGCGGGGGACTAAGCACCGGGACGCAAACGCGCGCCCTGCTTTTTTGACATGGATCGAACATGAATCAAACCAACCTGCAATTCAAAACCCTGTTGCTGCTGCTGGTCCTGGTGACCATCGCCTTTATCTGGATATTGCTGCCGTTCTACGGTGCGGTGTTTTGGGCCGTGATCCTCGGCATCATCTTTGCCCCCATGCAGCGCCGCCTGCAGCAGCGGTTCGGCTGGAACCGCAACCTTACATCCCTGAGTACCTTGATGGTGTGCCTGGTGATCGCGATCCTGCCGGTGATCATCACCAGCGCCTTGCTCGTGCAAGAGGGCGCGACGCTCTACAAAAACATCGAGAGTGGCAAGCTCGACGTGGCCGGTTATATCGAGCAGTTCAAGCACTTCCTGCCGCCTTACTTCCAGCACCTGCTGGACCGCTTTGGCATGGGTAACCTTGAGGGGCTGCGTGAGAATATCGTCAAGAGCGCGATGCAGGGCAGCCAGTTCTTCGCGTCCCAGGCGTTCAGCTTTGGGCAGGGAACGTTTGATTTCCTGGTGAGTTTTTTCATCATGCTGTATCTGCTGTTTTTCCTGCTGCGCGACGGTCCGGAACTGGTGCGCAAAGTGCGCACGGCAGTGCCGCTCGCCGAGCCGCAGAAGCGCCGGTTGCAGCTGAAGTTCAATCGGGTGGTGCGTGCCACGGTCAAGGGCAACGTGTTGGTGGCCGTGACTCAAGGGGCACTGGGAGGTTTGATTTTCTGGTTCCTGGACATTCCCAGTGCGTTGCTCTGGGCGGTATTGATGGCGTTTCTGTCGTTGCTGCCAGCGGTGGGCGCGGGGATTGTGTGGGGGCCTGTGGCCGCCTACTTCCTGCTGAGCGGTTCGATTTGGCAGGGCATCGTGTTGAGCTTGTTTGGCGTGTTTGTGATTGGGCTGGTGGACAACGTGCTGCGCCCGATCCTGGTGGGCAAAGACACCAGGATGCCGGACTACCTGATCCTGATCTCGACGCTGGGCGGCTTATCGGTGTTTGGCCTCAACGGGTTTGTGATCGGGCCGCTGGTGGCGGCGCTGTTCATGTCCAGTTGGGCGCTGTTTGTCGAAAGTAAGCCTCGGGTCAAGCTGCCATTGCCATAAGTCTCAGGCGTGGAGCCGGAAATTCGAGGCGTTTTGCAGTTGTTTTTCGGCGGCGGACAGGGACGTGAGTGGGCCGCTGATGGTTTCGCCGTCGCGTACCAGGTACCAGCAGGCAAGCAAACCCAGCTCCCGAAGAGGGGCGGGGACGGCGCTGCCGATGACAGACATGATTTGAACAGTTGGCATAAGGGGCCTCCAATCGCTATGGGGGTCACCTTAAGGGGCCTGGCGGCTTAAGAAAAATCACCTGGCTCAATAGTCGACATCAACAAGAGACGTCAGTCGACCACCTGATCGAGCATGCTCACCACTTCCTGCTCATTGAGCAGACCTTTGCGCACGAGGTTTTCCGCCAGCAACGCCAGGAATTTTGCGGTGCGGTGGCCTTCCAGATGCTTGAGTTCCGTGAGGGCGCTGTAGACCTTGCTGGACGTACAGAGGCCAGCGGTGCGGTGCGGGTTTTGTGTGGGCATGGTCTGTCGTCCTTGTTGTTATTGGGTGGACTGCATCGATAGTGGGAGTGTGTCGTGACACAAACATGACAGCGTGAGCCCCGGTCGGGCAAGTAGACTTTCGAACTGAATAGTGCGCGATTGTCGCTTGGCCATTGTCCTCAGAGCGACCTTGGCACGATAAATCCGGTCGTTGTGTACAAAAAAGGCCTCGCTTGTTGGGCGAGGCCTGTTTCGAACATGAAGATAAGGGCTTACCAGCCGTGACGGTAGTAGCCGTGGGGAGGGCCGTAATAACCACGCGGTGGGCCGTAATAGACGGGAGCCGGGCGGTAATACACCTCTTGCTGCACATACACAGGTGGAGGCGGTGCGTAGTAGACCGGTGGCGGCGCGGCATACACCGGCTGCGGTTGCACGTACACCGGCTGCTGCACATAGACCTCACGGGGTTGGCTGGCAACCACGGAGCCCACCACGGCGGCGCCGACCAGTGCACCCAAGACGGCCGGGCCACCCCATCCACCACCGTGGGCGGAGGCTTGGCCGGCCATAGCGAGTGCACCTACCAGCAAGGCGATCTTGGGGAGTTTACGAATCATGGTCATTCCTCGGTTGGCCCCTGCGCTTGTGGTCTGCAGTCAATAGACTCAAGTAATGTCGCGGGGATACTTTTAAGACAACGTATTTCTGAAAAACAGCACGGCCGCTAGGTAAAGGTTGTGTAAGGTCTGTACCGATTTGCTTACTCAAAGGAGTTATCCATGCAGATGCACCCCAACAAGGACACCCAGCTGTGCATGTCATTGTCGGCCCGCCCCGGGAATTTTGGCCTGCGTTTTCATAACCACCTGTACGAACAGCTGGGTCTGAATTTCTACTATAAGGCGTTCAGCAGCCAAGATTTATCGGGAGCGATAGGCGGTATCCGGGCGTTGGGCATTCGCGGTTGCGGGGTGTCGATGCCGTTCAAGGAGGCCGCTATTGCCTTGGTGGACGAACTCGACGATTCGGTTCAGGCCATCGCCTCCCTCAACACCATCGTCAATACCGGCGGGCATCTGAAGGCTTACAACACGGATTACATCGCCATCGAGCAATTGCTGAAAAAGCACGATGTGCCCAAAGACTCCACGTTCGCCCTGCGCGGCAGCGGCGGTATGGCCAAGGCCGTGGCCAGCGCCTTGCGTGACGGCGGTTATGCCAATGGCGTAATCGTGGCGCGCAATGAAGCAGCGGGCAAGGCGCTGGCGCAGAGCCTGGGGTATGAGTGGCTGGCTGAACTGGGCGACCTGCGCCCGCATATGCTGGTCAACGTGACACCGATTGGCATGACCGGCGGCGCCGAGGCAGATGCGTTGGCGTTTGAAGCGGATGCGGTTGATAACGCCGAGACTGTTTTCGACGTGGTGGCGATTCCCGCCGAAACGCCCTTGATCGTGCGTGGACGGGCCCAAGGTAAGCGCGTCATTACTGGGCTGGAAGTGATTGCAATCCAGGCGCTGGAGCAGTTTGTGCTCTACACGGGCGTGCGGCCGACCCCGGAACAGTTCGAAAAAGCCGTGGCTTTTGCCCGGAGCTGAAGATCGCTGGTAATCAACTGTGGGAGGGGGCTTGCTCCCGATAGCGCTGAGTTAGTACAAGCTGTTCCGACTGAAGCACCGCCATCGGGAGCAAGCCCCCTCCCACATGTTGATCTTCAGCGGGCAGTTACTTAGCTTTATCTTTACGCATTCACGATCAACACATTGCCGGACTGGAATCCACTCAACTGTGGGAGGGGGCTTGCTCCCGATAGCGCCGAGTCAGTACAAGCTGTTCCAACTGAACCACCGCCATCGGGAGCAAGCCCCCTTTCACATGTTGATCTTCAGGGGTGCAGTTACTTAGCTTTAACTTTACGCATTCACGATCAACACATTGCCGGACTGGAATCCACTCAACTGTGGGAAGGGACTTGCTCCCGATAGCGCTGAGTCAGTACAAGCTGTTCCAACTGAACCACCGCCATCGGGAGCAAGCCCCCTCCCACATATTGATCTCCAGGGGGTCAGTTACTCAGCTTTAACTTTACGCATTCACGATCAACACATTGCCGGACTGGAATCCAATCAACTGTGGGAGGGGGCTTGCTCCCGATAGCGCTCAGTTAGTACAAGCTGTTCCAACTGAAGCACCGCCATCGGGAGCAAGCCCCCTCCCACATTTTGATCTTCAGGGGGTCAGTTACTTAGTTTTATCTTTACGCATTCACGATCAACACATTGCCGGACTGAAATCCACTCAACTGTGGGAGGGGGCTTGCTCGCGATAGCAGTGTGTCAGTCAAATCTGTTCCAACTGAACCGCCCCCTCCCACAGTTTTTACCGAGTTATGCCTGTTCCAGCTGTGCGAGGCGCTCTTCCAGCGCTGCGATCCGCGCTTCCAGCTCTTCAATACGCTCCACAGACACTCCAGCCCCGCGCTCCACAGGATTCCCTCGCGCCGCGATGATTACCTCGATATCCGCCGGATCCCCAAGCGCATGGGTATACCGATCTTCCCGCTGCCCCGCCTGACGCGGCACCAGCAGCGCCAACCCGCGTGCAATCAGGCGTTCCAGTTGGTGCACCACCTGCTCGGCATCTTCGAAATCATGCATGCGTCCGCTGCGGGTCAGTAGTTCATTGACGGTCTGCGGGCCACGTAAAAACAGCAGCCCGATCAGGATCACCTGCGCCGGTACCAGCTCCAGTGCCTTGTCCACACGGTGTTCCCAACGGTCTGCGCGGCTGCCCATCACCAGGCGGGTAAAGCCTTGGCCTTCCAGTACGCGCAGGCTTTGCCCGACCTGGCCTTGGCTGAGGTTTGTCACTGGTTCACGGCTGGTCTTCTGGTTGCAGGCCAGCACCAGGGCGTTGAGGGTCAGGGGGTAGGTTTCCGGGTTGGTTGCCTGTTTTTCGATCAGGCAGCCCAGAATGCGGATTTCCGTGCTGTTCAGGCGCGGCTCAGGGGTGTCGGTGTCGTGCTCGGCGGTCATCGCGCGTTCCCTATGCAGTGAAGGCCACTAGCGTAATCCTGAAAAAATAAAAGACAAGCGCCGGGCATGGCTATAATCGCCGCTGGTTCCAACCCTGCCATTACCGATGAGACTGTCATGACTATTTCCCTGTACGCCGCCTCCATCCCAGTCTTCAAGCAACTGCTTAACGCCCTCAGCGATGTGCTGAACAAGGCCGAAGCCCACGCTACTGCCAAGAACATCGAACCCAACGCTCTGTTGCAAGCGCGTCTGTTCCCGGACATGTTCGCACTGGTGCGCCAGGTGCAGATCGCCGTCGACTTCGCCAAAGGCGTTTCTGCGCGCCTGGCCGAGATCGAAGTGCCTAAATACGAAGACAGCGAAGTGACCTTCGCCGACCTGCAAGCGCTGATCGCCAAGGTCCTGGCGTTTGTCGACACCATCAAGCCTGAGCAAGTCGACGGCAAAGAAGGTATCGAGATCATCACCCGCCCAGGCACCCCGAAAGAGAAGCGCTTCAGCGGCCAGTCCTACCTGCTGACCTACGGCCTGCCGCAGTTCTTCTTCCACGTCACCACCGCTTACGCCTTGCTGCGCCATAACGGCGTTGAAGTGGGCAAGCGTGACTACATGGGCGCGTTCTAAGCTTCCATAAAAAAACCGGGGCAGTTCCCTCTGGAATCGCCCCGGTTTTTTTGTGCGCGAACGTTAAGCTGGTTGCTCTTCCTTGCCCAGGCACGCAGCGGCGGTGAACAGCACATCGGTGGAGGAGTTGAGCGCAGTTTCCGCCGAATCCTGCAGCACACCGATGATGAAGCCGACGGCCACCACCTGCATGGCGATTTCACTCGGAATACCGAACAGGCTGCACGCCAGCGGGATCAGCAACAGCGAACCCCCGGCCACGCCTGATGCGCCGCACGCACACACGGCTGCGACCACGCTAAGTAGCACGGCGGTCGGCAGGTCGACATTGATGCCCAGGGTATGCACGGCGGCCAGGGTCAGCACGGTGATGGTGATCGCGGCGCCGGCCATGTTGATGGTGGCACCCAGTGGGATCGACACTGAATAGGTGTCTTCATGCAAGCCCAGGCGTTTGCTCAACGCCAGGTTTACCGGAATGTTCGCTGCGGAGCTGCGGGTGAAGAACGCGGTGATGCCGCTCTCGCGCAGGCACATCAACACCAGCGGATAGGGGTTGCGGCGCAGCTTCCAGAACACGATAGCCGGGTTGACCACCAAGGCCACGAACAGCATGCAGCCGATCAATACCAGCAGCAGGTGCGCGTAGCCGAGCAGGGCGCCGAAACCGGAAGTGGCAAGAGTCGAGGCGACCAGGCCGAAAATACCCAGGGGGGCGAAGCGGATAACTACGCGCACGATCAGGGTCACGCCGTTGGAGAGGTCGTCGAGCACGGTGCGGGTGGTTTCGCCAGCATGGCGAATGGCGATGCCCATGCCGATCGCCCAGGCCAGGATGCCGATGAAGTTGGCGTTCATCAGCGCGCTGATCGGGTTGTCCACGACGCTGAGCAGCAGGCTTTGCAGCACCTCGTCGATACCGCCGGGAGCGCTGACGGCGGCGTCATGGGTGACGAGTACCAACGGCGAGGGAAACCACATGCTTGCAATCACCGCCACCACGGCGGCGGCGAATGTGCCCAGCAAATACAGGAACAGAATCGGTTTGATATGGGTTTCCTGGCCGTGTTTATGGTTGGCTATCGAGGCCATCACCAGCACAAACACCAATATCGGCGCGACTGCCTTGAGCGCGGCGACAAACACCTTGCCGATAAATCCGGTGGCTCTGGCGGCTTCAGGCAACAGCAATGCCAGCAGAATGCCGGCGATCAAACCGATGACGATTTGCGTGACCAGGCTGACGCGTGTCAGCCGTTGGAGGAGGGAAGGGGCAGGAGTCATAAACAGTTGTCTCTAGTTTTTTTAGTAGGGCGCAGCATTGCAGGCGAAAGCGCTGTAGGAAGCAGGCGGCGAGTCTAGCATGCTGTAGGACATGTCCCGTTTAGTGCGGCATTCCGTCACCCACGGCGGCGAGCCTTGTTCAACTCCGGACATACTCTGTTAAGATTCGCCCCCTCTCAACTTTCCTATCCGTCAGCGGGCCCTCCGGGCTGTCGTTGATGTCGTTGTTTCTGGAGTTTTCATGCTGTTTCCCATCCTGCTGCTGTCGGCCGCCGGCTTTACCGTGCTGACCACAGAATTCATCATCGTCGGTCTGCTGCCGTCGATTGCCCGGGACCTGAATGTCAGCGTGTCCCAGGCAGGGCTGCTGGTGACGCTGTTCGCGTTTACCGTAGCGGCGTTCGGGCCGTTCCTAACGGCGTACTGCGCTCGTTTCCCGCGCAAGCGCCTGTTTATCACCATCCTGATCATGTTCGCGGCAGCCAACACCGTGGCCGCGCTGGCGCCGAATATCTGGGTAATGGCCGTGGCGCGTCTGATTCCGGCCCTGGGCTTGCCGGTGTTCTGGGCCTTGGCCAGCGAAACGGCGGTGGACATCGTCGGTCCGGAATACGCCGGGCGTGCCATTGAAAAGATCGGCTTCGGCATTGTCTGCGCCACGGTATTTGGCATCCCGGTGGGCACGCTGATTTCCGATATGTTCGGCTGGCGTACCGCGTTCGCCATCCTGGCTGTGGTGGCGTTGGCCAAGGCTTTGCTGCTGTTTATCTACTTGCCAGTGACGAAACCGAAAAACGACGAAGTGACACTGCGCTCGCAGTTCAAGATCCTGCGCAACCCCTTGATGCAGGGTCATATCCTGCTGTCGATCCTGGTGTTCAGCGGCATGTTCACGGCTTATACCTACCTGGCGGACATCCTTGAACGCCTGGCCGGTTTCGACGGGACCCTGGTGGGCTGGTGCCTGATGGGCTTTGGTGCTGTCGGGCTGATTGGCAACTCTTTGGGCGGCCGCGCTGTGGATCGCCACCCGTTGATCGCGTCCATGGTGTTCTGCGGTTTCATGATCGCCGGTATGGTTGCATTGGTGCCGGCGATTCACTCCACCGTCGGCCTGGCGGCAGCGATGGCGGTGTGGGGCGTGACCCAAGCGGCGATGTTCCTGGTCAGCCATGTGCGACTGATGAAGGCCGCGCCCCATGCACCGGCGTTCGCCGCGTCGCTCAACATTGCCGGGGCCAACCTGGGGATTGGCTTGGGGGCGTTGGTCGGCGGGCACGTCATCGACACCTTGGGCCTGGGCAGTCTGGGCTTTGCGGCGTCCGGGTTTATCCTGGTGTCGATCCTGCTGGCGCTGTGGCTGATGACCGCCAAACAGCCGGTCGCGTCCGGGGCCTGAGCCTTCAGGGCAGGGCGGTGAACAGCTCGCGCCTTGCCCCTTCGGTAATCGCCACGATGCCAGGGTGCTTGACCTTGCGTTCCACCGAGATCGCGTAGAACGACTCGGTGACCGCATCGGTCTGACCGATCAGCGCCACGCCGTACTGGCGCACCACCTCCTCGGCGATCACGCTGGGAGCGATAAAAATCCCGCTGCCGGATTGGCCAAACGCCTGCATCAGGGCGCTGTCATCGAACTCGCCGATGATCTTCGGCTGGATCTGCTGCTCGGCGAACCAGCGTTGCAAGCGGCTGCGCACTACCGTCTCCGCGCCTGGAATCAATAGAGGCGCGCCGTGCAAACACTGTGGGAAATCGCCGCCATGTTGGTCGGCCAATGCCTGAGTGGCAAAAAAGCTGATGCCACATTCCCCCAATTTCTGGCTGTAGCCCTTGATGTCGAGGTGCGACGGCATCGGGCTGTCGGAGATCACCAGGTCCAGGCGCTGGATCGCCAGGTCGGCCAACAGGCGTTCGAGTTTGTCTTCGCGGCAGGTGATGCGCAGCGGCTCGCTCAGCTCCATGGTCGGTGCGATCAGACGGTAGACGATGGACTTGGGCACCACATCCGCCACACCGACTCGGAACACAATCTGCTGTTGATCGGGTTGCGCGCGCAGCATTGCTTCCAATTCATTGCCGGTCTGGAACATGTGCTCGGCATAGGGCAGAGCCTGGCGTCCGGCTTCGGTCAGCTCCAACTGCCGGCCGACTCGTTGAAACAGCGCGATACCGAAGGTTTGCTCCAGCAGGCTGATCTGCCCGCTGATGGTCTGGGGCGTGAGGTTCAGTTGCTCACAGGCGCGCACAATGCTGCCGGTTTTGGCCACGACCCAGAAGTAGTGCAATTGTCGGTAATTGAGCATGGCAGCCATCACTTCGTAAAAACCGAAGTATATGCTAGAAAAATACGAATTTTACTGAAGTGTTCGCGTGCATAGAATGCCTCGCTATCGCGGGGCCACTATTTGGACCCAATGGTTCTAACGAGGAATACATGATGAAGCTCAATTCCCTGGGCGCGGCATCGTTGCTTGCGCTTACCTTGGTAATGATCAGTGGTTGCGATCAGGTCGAGAAAAGTGCTCAGCAGGTCTTGGGCAAGGCCACCGAGTCGGCCAAGCAAGCCATCGATGACACCCACAAGGCTGCCGAGCAGGCATTGAGTGAAGCGACACAAGGCCTTATCAGTCCGCAAAAAAAGGACGATCAGGAAGAAAACGAGTCTGACTCGAACAGTAAAGAAGCTTAATTTCCCGGCACAACCTCAGGACTGACCTATGGATTACCTTTTACAACTGGCCGCCAGCCCCACCGCCTGGGTTGCACTGGCCACCCTGATCGTCATGGAAATCGTGCTGGGCATCGATAACCTGATCTTTATTTCGATCCTCACCAACAAATTACCCGAGCAGCACCGGGCCAAGGCACGGCGCATCGGTATCAGCATGGCGCTGATATTGCGCCTGGGCCTGTTGAGCACTATCGCGTTTATCGTGCAGTTGACGGCACCGGTGTTCGAAGTACTCGGCCAGGCGTTTTCGTGGAAGGACATGATCCTGATCGCCGGTGGTCTGTTCCTGGTGTGGAAGGCCACCACCGAAATCCATCACAGCATGGACCCGGAGCCTGAAGAGAAAGCGTCGGTTGGCAACACCGTGGCCATTGGCTTCGCCGCGGCGATCGGGCAGATCCTGCTGCTCGACCTGGTGTTCTCCATCGACAGCATCATTACCGCCGTGGGCATGACCGAGCACTTGCCGATCATGATCATTGCCGTGGTGACCTCGGTGATCGTGATGCTGGTGGCGGCTGAGCCGTTGGCCAAATTCATCAACGACAACCCGACCGTGGTGATGCTGGCCCTGGGCTTCCTGATCATGATCGGCATGACGCTGATCGCCGAAGGCTTCGGCGCCCATGTGCCTAAAGGCTACGTGTACGCAGCCATGGCCTTCTCGGCGGCCATCGAATGCTTGAACATCGCACGACGCAACCGTCACAAGCGTTTGCTCGCTGCCCGCCAGTAATCGCTGAAACCTGAAAGCCGGCTGTGCTCGCAAGCGCCCAGCCGGCTTTTTGCTGTCTGGTAGACTCCCCCCACTTGTTACTTTGAGGTCCACCATGAACCAGCCGATTCGCCTTACCCAGTACAGTCACGGCGCGGGTTGCGGTTGCAAGATCTCGCCCCAGGTATTGGAGGTTATCCTTGCCGGCAGCGGCGCACAGAACCTCGACCCCAACCTGTGGGTCGGCAATGCCTCGCGGGACGATGCGGCGGTGTATGCCATCGACGACGAGCGTGGTGTGGTCTCCACCACGGACTTTTTCATGCCGATTGTCGATGATCCCTTCGACTTCGGCCGCATAGCCGCCACCAATGCTATTAGCGACATCTACGCCATGGGCGGCGACCCGTTGATGGCCATCGCCATTCTCGGCTGGCCGGTTAACGTGCTGGCGCCGGAGATTGCCCGGGAAGTGATTCGCGGTGGCCGCTCGGTGTGCGACGCCGCCGGTATCCCCCTGGCAGGCGGCCACTCCATCGACGCGCCGGAGCCGATCTTCGGCCTGGCCGTGACCGGCATCGTGCAAAAGCGCCATATGAAGCGCAACGACACCGCCACTGCTGGCTGCCAGCTGTACCTGACCAAGCCGTTAGGCATCGGCATCCTCACCACTGCCGAAAAGAAGGGCAAGCTGCGCGAGGCTGACATCGGCCTGGCCCGCGACTGGATGTGCACCCTCAACAAGCCCGGTAGCCGTTTCGGCAAGCTGGCCGGCGTGACAGCCATGACCGACGTTACCGGTTTTGGCCTGTTGGGCCATCTGGTGGAAATGGCTGACGGCAGTGGCCTGACTGCACGCATCGAATATGAAAAAGTCCCACGCCTGCCCGGGGTCGAGTACTACCTGGACCAGGGTTGCGTGCCCGGAGGCACCTTGCGCAACTTTGACAGCTACGCCAGCAAACTCGGGCGCGTGCAGGAGTTGCACAAGCGCGTGCTATGCGACCCGCAGACCAGTGGCGGGCTGCTGATCGCCGTTACCCCCGAAGGTGATGCCGAGTTCCATGCCGTGGCGAAGGAACTGGGCCTGAGCCTGGAGCCGATCGGCGCACTGGTAGAGCGACAGACCAACGCGGTAGAGGTGTTTTGATGGCAACTGACATCACCGATTACCGCGACATTTTCCTCAACGACCGGCCGATGATGGATACGCGCGCGCCGGTGGAGTTCATCAAGGGCGCGTTCCCCGGCGTGGTCAACCTGCCGCTGATGAACGATGACGAGCGCCAGCGCGTCGGCACTTGCTATAAGCAGCAAGGGCAGCAGGCGGCAATCGTCCTTGGGCACCAGTTGGTCAGCGGCAAGGTGCTTGAAGAGCGCCTGGCACGTTGGACCGAGTTTGCCCAGGTCAACCCGGACGGTTACCTGTATTGCTTTCGTGGCGGCCTGCGTTCGCAATTGGTGAAACAGGTGCTCAAGGACGAGTCGGGTATCGACTATCCGCGGATCGGCGGTGGCTACAAGGCCATGCGCACGTTTCTGTTGGAGACCGTGGACCAGGCGGTCGAACAGTGTGATTTCGTGCTGTTGGGCGGCCTGACCGGCAGCGGAAAGACCGAGGTCATCAATCAGTTGAACAATGGCCTGGACCTGGAAGGCCACGCCAATCACCGTGGTTCCAGCTTCGGCAAGCGCGCGAGCGGCCAGCCGTCCAACATCGACTTCGAAAACCGCCTGGCAGTGGACGTTCTGAAAAAACGCGCACGAGGCATCGAACAGTTTGTGCTTGAGGACGAAAGCCGCATGATCGGCAGCTGCGCCTTGCCGCTGAACCTGCACCGGGGCATGCAGGTGTATCCAATGGTGTGGCTGGAAGAAAGCCTGGAAAACCGTGTAGAGCGGGTATTACGCGAGTACGTGACCGATCTGTGTGCGCAGTTCGCCGTAGCGTTTGGCGAAGCGGGTTTCGAGCGGTTTGCCGAGCGGCTGACCCAGAGCCTGGCCAATATCCACAAGCGTCTGGGGGGCGAGCGCTATCAGCGTTTGCACGCGCTGATGCAAGCGGCCCTGGCTGAACAGGCCCGCAGCGGTAGTGTGGACTTGCATCGGGGTTGGATCGTGGGGTTGCGTGAGTACTACGATCCTATGTACGCGTTTCAACGTGAGAAGAAAGGTGCACGGATCGAGTTTGCCGGGGAGCAGGCAGCGGTGGTGGAATACTTGCGCGAGCGTGGGGCTCGCTCGCGCAACCGCCATCAGCCTAACCACATAACTAAAGAATGACCGCCCCGATCAGCCCACACACCACTCCCACCAGCATGGTCAACCCGGCCACCGTCACCAGCACCCGCGCATCGAAATCCTTACGCAGCATCAACAGCGACGGGAGGCTTACGCTCGGCAGGGTCATCAGCAAGGCCACGGCCGGGCCGGTGCCCATGCCCAGGGCCATCATGGTTTGTACGATGGGGATTTCAGCCGCTGTAGGAATCACAAACAACGTGCCGACAATCGCCAGCGGCACCAGCCATACCAGGCTGTTGGCCATGGCGCCGTCCACATGGGGGAACAGCCATACCCGCGCA
Organism: Pseudomonas sp. W22_MBD1_FP4; assembly: GCF_052113765.1. Classification (NCBI taxonomy): domain Bacteria; kingdom Pseudomonadati; phylum Pseudomonadota; class Gammaproteobacteria; order Pseudomonadales; family Pseudomonadaceae; genus Pseudomonas; species Pseudomonas sp. W22_MBD1_FP4. The sequence goes on from NZ_JBGQOI010000006.1 coordinate 74,317, forward strand.
GCACCCAGGATCAGCACCGCCAGGATGTAGATGGGGATTGTGTTCCAGAACAGCTGCCACAGGGTGCGCAACCAGCGGCTCAGGAAAGGTTGCGCTTCGATGGTGCTGACGTCGGCGACAGCGTCCAACGCCGCTTCAGGCATCTGGTCCGGGCGAGCAATGCGCTGCGCCACCAACGACACGCCCACCACCAGCACAATTCCCGCCACCAACCGCAACGCGGTAAATCCCCAGCCGAGCACAAAGCCCATGAACACCAGGGTGGCAGGATTGAGCACCGGGTTAGCAATCCAGAAAGCGAGCGCCGCGCCCACCGACACCTGCTGGCGCCGCATGCCCGCCGCCACCGGCGCCGCGCAGCAACTGCACATCATCCCCGGCAAGGCGAATAACCCGCCGCGCACGGTCGAACCGAGGCCTGCACGGCCGAACAGGCGCAGCAGCCAGTCACGGGGGATCAGCACTTGCAGCAGCGAACCAAGGATCACCGCCAGCACCGCGGCTTTCCAGATCGCCAGGAAATACACCTGGGCATAGGCCAGCGCTGCCGCCAGGGGCGAGCTTTGTTGATCGTTGAGAATCGAGGCGCCGATGCTGTGATTGTCGGCCGCTACAAATGCCTTGAAGTAGTAGGGCGACCACTTCACGTAATAGAGGCCTATGCAGGCCACCAAGAGGAACAGCGCTGGTTTCCACCAGAACGACCAGCCCCGTACGGGCTGGGTGGAGGAGAGTTTAGACATGCTGATGATCCGCCGGTGAGTCAATAGCGACGCATCATACGCTGTCAGCTATCGGCACTCACCTGTGTCGGTTCCGGGCAGGTTTCATCGCCGTCGTTCAAGCCCTGCTTGTAGTTGCGGCTCAGCAGCGAGGCCTTGCCGTTGTGCCAGGTCAGCGTCAGTACATACAGCGTGTCGTAGTCACTGCCCGACCAATCGTCGGTAATTGTGTGTTTTTCGCCGGACGCTTCACTCGCCACCTTATTGATCAACTCCGGCAGGTAACCGTGGGACCAGGCGGTGTAGATGGTGGCGTTGTGGTATTTGTCTTCGACCAGCTCATCGGCGAGGTCGCTGGTGTCATTCGCCGAGAATTTGATATTCACCGGCAGGCCCAACTTGATGGCGCTGGGGCTGATGGTCATCAGTGGGCGGATGTAGCTGTAGGAATTGTCCAGCTCACCTTCCTCGACATTGCGCGTCGGGTTGGCAGCAAACACAAAGTTGGCCTTGCCGAATTTTTCCGGCAGCAGGGTGGCCAGGTTCATCGCGCGGTTCAGGCCCTGGCAATTGAGCTGGCCGAGTCCGCCGGCGGGTTTTTCGCCGTGGCGCAGGAACACCAGGGTTTGCACACCGTCCACCGGTTGGGCGCGGCTTTCACGGGCATCGAGGGCTGCAACCATGGCGCCGCTGACCAGCAGCAGCGGCAACATGACATACGAATAGTGTTTGAGTCGTTGCACAAGGCGCAGAGGCTTGATCTTCATTATAGGTTCGAGTCTTCGTGCGTCACGTTAAGGCGGACAAGCCTGGCCCCAATGACGCCGGTGGCGTCCTGCGGTATTCCGTGTCGTTATAGCGAGGCGCCTCCATTCACCGTTTAAGCGCACTTATGAGTGCCGGCAGGCGTATTGGTTCGCCTGCGCGGGATAATAGCCCGCTAATGTTGCGCATTGATGACCCATGCAGGACACCGGGGAGATGTCTATCATGGGGACTTTCTGCCTAGCCAGGGATTTCCTGATGAACCCACTTGCCGCATTCCCAATCAATAGCAAATGGCCTGCCCAGCACCCCGAGCGCTTGCAACTGTACTCGTTGCCCACGCCCAACGGGGTAAAAGTCTCGATCATGCTCGAAGAACTGGGCCTGCCTTACGAGGCGCACAAGGTCAGTTTCGAGACCCAGGACCAGTTGTCCCCCGAGTTCTTGTCCCTGAACCCCAATAACAAAATCCCCGCGATCATCGACCCCGACGGCCCGGCTGGCCAGCCGTTGGCGCTGTTTGAATCCGGCGCGATATTGATTTACCTGGCAGAAAAAACCAGCCAGTTGCTCTCCGAAGATCCTGCGACACGCTATGAAACGATTCAATGGCTGATGTTCCAGATGGGCGGCATCGGCCCGATGTTTGGCCAGTTGGGTTTTTTCAACAAATTCGCCGGCAAGGCCTACGAAGACAAGCGACCCCGCGACCGCTACGCCGCCGAATCCCGCCGCCTGCTGGAAGTGTTGGAAAAACGCCTGCTCGGTCGTACGTGGATCATGGGCGATGACTACAGCATCGCCGACATTGCTACCTTCCCATGGATTCGCAATCTGATCGGCTTTTATGAATCGGGCGATATCGTGGGCATCGCCGACTTCCCTAACGTACTGCGCGCGCTGGACGGTTTTGTTGCCCGCCCGGCAGTGATCCGTGGCCTAAATATTCCGAGCTGAAGCATGCCGACTTTCGATTTCAAACAACTGGATGTGTTCAGCCGCGTGTCGCTCAAGGGCAACCCGCTGGCGGTGGTTTTGGGGGCCGACAGCCTCAGCGATCAACAGATGGCGGACTTCGCTAAATGGACCAACCTCAGTGAAACCACGTTTTTACTCACACCGCGCGATCCTCGTGCTGACTACCGAGTGAGAATTTTCACCACTGTGCATGAGCTGCCGTTTGCCGGGCATCCGACGCTGGGCAGTTGCCACGCGTGGTTGACGGCGGGCGGGGTGCCCAAAGGTGAAGAGATCATCCAGGAGTGTGAAATCGGCCTGGTGCGAATCCGTCGTCAAGGTGATGAACTGGCGTTTATCGCGCCGCCGTTGTTGCGTTCGGGGCCGCTGGAGGAAGACCTGCTGGAGCGTATTCGCCTGGGGTTGGGCCTGGAGCCGGGCTGCATCCTACGCAGCCAGTGGGTCGACAATGGGGCGGGGTGGCTCGCCGTGATGTTGGTGGATCGTGATCAAGTCCTGGCTTTGCAGCCGGATTATTCACAGCTGAAAGGGCTGGCCGTAGGCGTGATTGCCCCCTGTAACCCTGAACAAGACGACGTGGATACCCAATTTGAAGTGCGTGGCTTTGTCGCAGGCGACGGCGCGCCGGAGGATCCGGCCACGGGCAGCCTGAATGCAGGCGTTGCCCAATGGTTGCTGGGTGAAGGCCTGGCGCCGGAGCGCTACGTGGTCAGTCAAGGCACAGCCATGGGGCGCGCGGGGCGTATAAGCGTCGAACGCCAGGGCGATGAAATCTGGATCGGCGGCGCTGTTGCGGTGTGCATCGAAGGGCGTCTACAGCTCTAGATCAATACATTATTACGAGCGTCGCAATACACTGTTGGCCCCTTGGTATTTGTGCTGCCGGGGCCTGGGGGCATAAGCTTTCGCCCCAAAGTTTTAGCCTTTATGTCAGGAAAACCATGACCAGCCAGTTCCCCCAAGCCCGCCCACGCCGCCTGCGCCGCTCTCCGGAGCTGCGTGGTTTGTTCCAGGAAACCGAGTTCACCCTCAACGACCTGGTGCTGCCGATTTTCGTTGAAGAAGAAATCGACGACTTCGTACCGATCACCAGCATGCCGGGTGTGCAGCGCATCCCTGAGAAAAAGCTCGCTGCCGAGATCGAGCGCTATGCCCGTGCCGGTATCAAGTCGGTGATGACCTTTGGCGTGTCTCACCACCTGGACGCCAACGGCAGCGATACCTGGAAAGAACGTGGTCTGGTCTCGCGCATGTCCTCGATCATCAAGGACGCCGTGCCGGAAATGATCGTAATGTCCGACACCTGCTTCTGCGAATACACCGACCACGGCCACTGCGGCGTGATGCACGGCGCCCATGTCGATAATGACGCGACCCTGGTCAATCTCGGCAAACAAGCCGTAGCCGCCGCCCGCGCCGGCGCCGACGTGATCGCCCCGTCGGCCGCCATGGACGGCCAGGTCCAGGCCATCCGCCGCGCGCTGGATGACGCCGGTTTCATCCATATCCCGATCATGGCCTACTCCACCAAATTCGCCTCGGCCCTCTACGGCCCATTCCGCGAAGCCGGCGGCAGCGCCCTCAAAGGCGACCGAAAGAGCTACCAGATGAACCCCATGAACCGCCGCGAAGCCGTGCGCGAATCGCTGCTCGACGAACAGGAAGGCGCTGACGCTCTGATGGTCAAACCGGCCGGTGCCTACCTCGACATCATCCGCGACATCCGCGAAGCCTCACGTCTGCCGGTGGCGGCTTACCAGGTGAGCGGTGAGTACGCGATGATCAAGTTTGGTGCCCAGGCGGGTGCGATCGATGAGGATCGGGTGGTGCGTGAGACGTTGGGTTCGATCAAGCGCGCGGGTGCGGATTTGATCTTTACTTACTTTGCGATGGACTTGGCGTTGGCTGGGATCTGAGGGCGGCGTTTAACACTGTGCGAAGCAACCTCTTGATGTGGCGAGCGAACTTGCTCGCGTTGGGCTGCGTAGCAGCCCCCCATACCGACACTACCGATCTACCTGAAGAACTGCAGTGTCATAACCAGGGCCGCTTCGCGGCCCGTATTAGCAGATCTTTCTAATTAATCAGGTTGTTTAAGACTTTCACTACTTCATAAGTTGATATTTAGGTCGAATTATTTTTCGAGTAAGTAATCATCAAACTTTCGGATCACATGCTCCAGCCATAGTGGCCCGGTTGCCCATTGATAGGGGTAGTAATAGAAACAATATTGTTCGTGCAATAGATTTTCCTGGAATTCTGATTCATTCGTATAAGAAGCGATAAGGTCTAAGATTTCATTTCGCACCGTCAATATTACATCTTTAGAAGATTCGAGCAGAAACGTGTCGATTACCTCGTCTGCCGAAGCATGATCTTCCGGCCAGTCTTGATTGAAATAGCCACCGAAAAATTGCTGAAGCTCAGTTAATTGGTTGTTCATTTTTCTATTGGATATCCAGTTAGGAGGAGGTAACCATCCGGCATTTTAGATTTGCGCTTCAAAACTAATATGAATTTATAGACGGATACTGACTCTGTTGTGCCTTTTATTAAACTGAGTCCTACCGTCTGGGTCGAGTGTTCTCTAATAATGTGTTTGTCTTTATTTCCTTTCAAAAATTTTGATATTTCCTCGTGGCGAGAAATCAAGGTTTTAGAAACAAGGCTTTCTGCTTCCTCTAAGGTTCTGAATGTCGATGCTGCTGGTATATTTGGCTCTAAATCAATTGCGCTCGCTGGCGTATCACCAAGTCGATTGGTCTTCGAGGCTTGCCTTTTGCAAGTCTTTTTTCCATATGTCGATGGCTAAACGGTAGATTTCTGAGAAAAAAACTCGGGGGTTATCTATCTGGTTTTCATCCCAAGCCATTGTTGAATGGTCCTCTGGGTTATCCTCAAAGTATGAGTGGAAATTGTAGTTTTTGGTATTTAAAGCGAGCGATAGAGTTTCCACTAATTTGTATCTGTGACGATAAGAGAGTTTGTTGTACGGATCTAGGCAGTATTTCAGTATGAGGTTTTCCCTGCCTTCAATATTGTTGGGGTCGTAGCGGGCGAGCTCTTTTCCCTTAGTTTCTTCTTGGTCGTAAATATCAAAAATCCCCACGAAATAGTACAAGCTGGCGTCGAAAGGTATTTGGTCTGAAAAAGGGTGAAATAGCATTTTTTCCTCCTTGATAGGACATAGAGTAAAAGGCGTACCGATTTTACTTGTTGAGTCGGATGATTATGGCGTTGGCAAAGCGAGGATTTGACGTCACACGGGGCGAACTCGGCGGGTGGGCCTTTGTAGTGAGCAGGCTTGCCCTGCGCTGGGCTGCGAGCAGCCCCTAACTTGGCGACGCCGTTCCACCTGAGCGCCGCATCGTCCTTAGGGGGCGCTTCGCAGCCCGGCGCAGGGCAAGCCTGCTCACCACAGCGACTGCGATTTGTCAGTGGGAGTGGCGGTGTTGTTACCAAGTTGATGGGTCTTCGAGGCTGGCTTTTTGGAGGTCGTCTTTCCAGATTTCATTAGCTAGACGATAGATGTCTGCGAAGAAGCCTCGGGGGTTTTCTATTTCCGTTTCATCCCAGGCCATAGTTATATGTTCTTCATGATCGCTTTGGAATTCTTTGGCGAAGTCAAAGTCGGGTTTTTCGAGTGCCTCTTTTAATGCAGATATCAATATGAAGCGATGTCTATATGATAGATATATAAGTTCTTTGAGAATATAGGAGCTTATGATTGTTTCTCTGTCTGTTTTATTATTGGGATCGTATTTCCGTAATTCTTTTCCAATAGTGTCCTCAAGGTCGTATATCGATAGCGCTCCTAATATATGAGAGATATTTGGGACGTAAGGGGTGTTCATAAATGGGCATTTAAGCATTGCTTACTCACTTAGGAAATGCGGTAAATGGTCGAGTTGGATTTTTTCTATCAAATCTGATCTCCGCTTTGTCCATGCTCTCAATGTACCTAGGGTTATTTTTGTCCCTGCTGTTGGGTTTGTAGCCTCGTCCAGCGTCGGGTAACTCAACCACCACCACTGGGTTGCCCTTCATGTCAATTCCTGTAGGCGATGGCGAGTTGCCCTGCATCCTGCCTAGCGCTTTATTTATAGCGTGAAGCTGCATTTTCCAAGATTTAAATTGGGAACTGGAGTTAATTTGTGCTCTCTTCCCAGTGGTTGGATTTGTGCCGTCGATGGATCGTTGCTTCAAAGCATGGTCTGGTATCTCTGGACCATGCTTTTCAGCAGCGTGCATGTTGTACTCTTGCTCCCAATTCAGCACTTTTCGTTTCGCATTTGCTTGTGTCAGTTCGTCTATTTTTGCCTGTCGTTCAGTCCGAGCGAGTTGGGGCAGGGCGGGTGTACCCTCATTGGCGCTCGGCTTCGGATGGGCAGAAGTCGCATTAGGTTCACATCTGTCGTTAGGACAAGTACTCAATCCCAGCGGATCCACCCACCCCGTAGGATTAGGCACGTACTGGTACGCGTTGATCCCCCCCGCCAACTTCACCGGATCTGGCGTCAGGTAACGACCAACATCCGGATTGTAGTAGCGATGACGGTTGTAGTGCAGCCCGCTTTCCTGATCAAAGTATTGACCCTGAAAGCGCAGCGGATTGTCTATTTTTCCTCTGTCGAGACGGCTGATCTGGCCGTAGGCGCGGTAGTGCGCGGACCAGACGATTTCGCCGTTTGGATCGGTCAGTTCCTGCGGTGTGCCGAGGTGGTCGAGTTGGTAGTGGTAGGGCTTGGTTTCCTCAGGACCCAAGCCTTCCAGCAGTGCCAGCGGGCGGAAACTGTCCGGTTCGTAAATGTAGCTGCGGTAGCTATCCGCACGATGCTCGGCAATCAGCTTGTCGCCTTGCCAGAAAAACTCCGTGGTTAAACCGTCGACGGTTTTGCTGATACGCCGCCCGAACGGGTCATAGCGGTAGCTGGCGGTTTGGCCGTTAGGCTGGGTAATGCCAATCAACCGGTGTTGGCAGTCGTAGCGGTATTCGGTGACCAGCGCGTGCCCACGGCCGCGGCGTTCGCGGATGAGGTTGCCGAAGGCGTCGTAGTCGTAATGCCGGTCGCCTTGGATCATCAGGCGGTTGCCGGCAACGATGTCGGGGCCGGGGCGGTCGTGCATGAGCAGGTTGCCGGCCGGGTTGTGGCCGAAGCGTTCCTGTAGGTCTTGGGAGTGATCGGCGCGGGTGAGGCGGCCTAGTGGGTCGTAGTGGTAATGGTGTTCGCCTTTGCGGGTGTCGAGCAGGCGGGTGAGGTTGCCGGATCTGTCGTAGTCGTATTGGCGTTGGAGCAGGTGGTGTTCTTGCTGCGTTACGGCATGGGCGTGCAGGCGGTGTTGGTCGTCGTAGTGGTAGTGGCTGAGCAGTTGGCCTTGTTGGCGTTGGTGTTCCTGGCCGGCTTTGAACAGGTGCGAGGTGAGGGTTTTGCCGTTGAGTTCGACGGTGGCGAGGTGGCCGCCTTTGCTGTGGTTGAAGGTGAGGCGGTTGTTGTCCGGCAGGCGCAGGTGTTGAAGTTGGCCGCAGGCGTCGTAGCCATAACGCAAGGTGCCCCAGCCTTGATGCTCGGCGGTGAGGCGGTTTTGCTGGTCGTACTCGTAGGCCAGCGCCCAGTGGCCGTCGTCGACGCTGAGGAGATTGCCTTGGCGGTCGTAGGCGTAATCGGTATTGCTGCCGTCGGGTAGCGTTTTTCTTACGAGGCGTCCGGCGTAATCGCGTTCATAACGCGTGACGAGCTGACTGCCGTCGTCGCCGTGTTCGGTTTTTTCCTGCAGGTTGCCGTTGAGGTCGTAGACGTAGGCGGTACGTTGCCCATCAAACCCGACTTCCTGCTGGATCAGGCCGTTGGGGTGGTAATCCAGCCGGTAGGTTTCGCCGACTTCGTTCTCAATTTCGGTCAGCAGTAGGCGGACGTTGTCGTAGCGATAGTTGACCTGAGTGCCATCGGCATTGATGCGACGGCTGATCAGGTGCAGGCCGTCGGCGTATTCGTAACGGGTGATGCGCCCCAATTCATCGCGTTCGGCGGTGATTTTTCCGTAGGGGTTGTAGCTGTATTCCCGCGTTGCGCCGCCGGGCAGGACAATACGAACCAATCGACCGACTGCATCCCACTGATACTGGGTCAGCGCGCCATGTTCATCCTCGCGGGCAATCTGCCGGCCCAGGTCGTCGTAGCGATAACGCTTGATCCCACCATTGGGCAGTTGCTCTTCAACCCGTTGGCCGCGTTCATTCCACACCAACCGCTGACAACTGTGATCGGGATGCCAAACGCCAATCAGTTGCCCGTATTTGTTGTAGCTGTAGTCGGTGATATGGCCGTCGGGATCGGTCCTACGGGTAACGTCCCCCTGGTCGTTACGCTCGTACTTCCAGACCGCTGAGCCACGCCTTACAACCCGTACGAAGCCATTGTCATGCTCGTAGGACGTTGGCTCATCGTCTCCAGGAAACAGCGCCACCAAACGTCCGGCATCGTCGTACTGATACGCCGTTACTGCACCGAGCGGATCCTGCTCGACCGTCAGTCGACCCTGGGCATCGTAGGATTTGAAATGCTTAGCACCGTCCGGATCGATGCGCTGCACCAGCCGTGCGCGGTCGTCGTGGACGTAAATTTCCTGGCTATCATCGGCGTTGTGAACGACAACACTGCCGTCGTCCCCCCAGACATACCGCGTATCCATCTGCGAAAAACTGGCCCAATGCCGGACACATCGCGCCGCTTTGCCGGACCGTTCCCACGCCCAAAAGAAACTCGCCCCACCGGCCAGACCGCGCTCAAGAATCACGTGCTGATCGTCGTAGCGGTAAGTCTCGCTTTCGCCTACCGCATTGGTCGCTGAAACCAATCGGCCAATGTCGTCATAGGCGTAGGAAACAACACTCTGCTCCGTGATCCAGGCGTAAGGCTCATGTCCCTTGGCCCGCTGAATCTGGTAGTCCACCGCCATGATGCGGCCCGACTCGTAACGCAAGAACAGCGAAGAACCCGCACCGTTATCCAGCCGTTCAATGCGCCCTGAAAAGTCTCGGGAAATCCGCAGCCGGTTGTCGTACGCATCACTGATCGAGACCAACGCCCCGTTGCGAAAGTGATAAAACCGCGACGCCTGGGCCAACACCAACTCATCCGGCGACGCGCCTAAATAGATCGCTGCTTCGGCCAGGCTGTTGGTGATCGAGGGGCGAGCCACCGTTGGCAAGGGCAGGGTGGTCGCACGGTTTTCATGGTCCGTCCACGTCACGGAATCGCCCGACACAACAAGCCGATGCGCCAGCGAATGACTCCATCCAAACCCCAGCCCACAATCCACTTCCACCGCACTGGTGCGATACAACCGCGTCCACTCGAACGGCAAAATCCCGTCCAACGTGCCATCGGTGAGCGTGAGCAATTCCTCTCCGGTAACCATCGATACGGGGCAGCCGTTGGTTACCGTCTTATCCGAAGAAGCCGCTGCATCGCCCTTCGGATTCGTCGATACAGCAGGCACATCATCGACAGGCTCCTGCCTGACCAACGCCGTCTTCTGTGTCCTGTTACGAACCGCCGGCACCGGGTTGGAAATCAACTGATCCCCAGCCTTCAACGGCGCAACCGGCACCGCCTTGATCGGCGTCGCCGCACTGCTCAACAACAACGGCTTGAGCGCCTCGGCATGGGCATCCAGCTTCGGCCCCACAAGCTGCTTGGCCAGCAACTCCAACAACGCCCGCGCGCGGCCGGATTTGATCGAACTCAGCGTCTGCGCACCCACGCGTACCGCCACACCGGTGCCCGCCGTCGCCCACATCAGCAGCAGGTTGATCAGCACTTCACCGGTGATCTCGCCCAGTAATTCATACATGTCTGGCGGCGGTAGCAGACGTATCCAACTGACGATCGCCGAGACATAGATGAACAGCAGTGGCTCATCGCTCAGCACCAGCAAGCCCTTGGCAATCGCGTCTGCACCCTGTTTCAGCAGCTCATCAAGCTCGGCCTGGGAGAGGTAGTGCAGCAGCTTCTCGCTATTCGCTTTGAGATCGGCGAGCAGGTCATAGAGCTGGGTGATGTTGTCCCACAGGTTGTAGAGCGCCTTGGCCATCCCGGTTGAAAACGCCACGCCCTGCATCGCGCTGCGTTCCAAGGGTGTGGCGTTGGCAAAGTCTTGCCATTGGGGTTGGAACGTCTCCGTCCACTCATCCCGCAGACGACCCTCCAACCCCGCAATCACCGTCTGATAAGACCCATACAGCGCCTTGACGTGATCCTTGGAAACGTTGGGATAGAAGGTGATTTGGTAGAGCTGATTGCGATCACACTCGGTGATTTCGAGGATGCCGCTGGTGCCGATGGTTCGATACAGCGGCAGACCCATCGGGCTGCCGTCCGCCGCGATGGCTTGCAGCATCACCGGCGTATTGCCGATAGGCACGAAGCGCGTGCTTTCGAACATATGCACCAAGGTCAACGAGCCTTGGGCACTGCACATCGCAACTGTTTTGCTCGGGGCTTTGGAAGAAACCGGCGCGACCAGCGCCACCTCGTCCCCTACCTTGAAGACCTGCTCGACCTCCAATGCCGAACCGCTCCAGAAGCTTTCGGCCCAGGTATCAAAGGTGTTCAGGCAATGACGGAAGTCCCCAAAGACGCGCTCAACATCCGGCGCCTCGGGATCCATGGGTGCCAGGACAAAGCTGGCAATGACGGGAATCAAAAGACAGCCCCATCAGTTGGGGCCTTAACGAAAAAAAACATCTGCAATCCCTCGCACTGTGTATTCAGGCGAGGGACTTTGCAGGCGTTTTCCGCAGCGGGGAGTAGCGCTTATCCGGCGCTTGCGTGGGAAGTTTCCGCGGCGTTTCCCCCCCTTCGGTCATACAGCAGGCAGGGACGCGAACCCGCGTTAGACTTACCGGTCAATATCCGCAACGCTTGGCCCATCGTCCTCAAGGAAGCCCCATGTCCCCACGCCGCCTGATCCTGTGCCTCATCCCCTTGCTGGTGCTGGCCGGTTGCTCCACTTCACGCGGTCCGCAGCAACCGGAGCGCAGCGAGGCCGAGGTGAAGGCGCAGATCGTGCGTCTGCTTCCAGCCAAGGTGGCGGATCGCAATGGTTGGGCCCAAGACATCTACACCGCTTTCGACACCCAAAAGATCTACCCCAGCACCGAGAATATTTGCGCTGTGCTGGCGGTGACTGAGCAGGAGTCCACTTATCAGGTGGACCCACCCGTACCCAATATGGGCAAGATCGCCCAGGACGAAATCCTGCGCCGCGCCGGCAAAGTGCATGTGCCGGCCTTCGTGGTGCGCAGCGCGCTGCAATTGAACTCGCCCACCGGCAAGTCCTACGCCGACCGGTTGAGTGCGGCACGTACGGAGAAAGACCTCAGCGCCATCTTTGACGACTTCATCAGCATGGTGCCCTTGGGCAATACGTTGTTTGGTGGCTTCAACCCTGTGCACACCGCTGGCCCCATGCAGGTCAGCATCGATTTTGCGCAGAAACAGGCGCGGGGTTATCCCTACACGGTGGACGGCACGATTCGTCGGGAGGTCTTCACTCGGCGTGGCGGCATGTACTTTGGCATCGCCCACTTGCTCGGTTATCCGGTGAATTACGACCAGCCGCTGTACCGTTTTGCCGACTTCAACGCGGGCTGGTATGCGAGCCGCAATGCGGCGTTCCAGGCAGCGGTCAGCCGTGCCTCGGGGGCTGAGTTGGCGCTGGATGGGGATTTGATCCGCTATGGCTCACTGCTGCCGGGCACCACCGAATTGGCGGTGCGCTCCCTGGGCGCCAAGCTGGACATGCGTAACCCCAGCATCCGCAGCCAACTGGAGCAGGGTGAGCAGTTGGATTTCGAGGACACCACCCTTTACAAGCGTGTATTTGCGTTGGCTGACAAGGCTGCTGGTAAACCGATGCCTCGGGCGATCCTGCCGGGCATCGTGCTCAAGAGTCCAAAGATCACTCGCAACCTGACCACGGCATGGTTTGCCAAGCGGGTGGATGAGCGGTTTCAGCGCTGTATGAAGCGCTGATCACCTTTGTGGCGAGGGGGCCAGAGGACGCTCACTGGCCACAGGACGCCTGCCCCTCACGACAAACTTACGCCACAGCCAAACCCACAACCACACCACCGGGAACGCCAGGATCACGAACGGCAGCACATAGCTGGCGCGTTCCAAGGCATCTGCGGTGCCCTCTACCAGATTAGTCCCCAGGTTGCTGAACATCCGGCTGAAGCGTGAAGCTTGGTTCGCGCCATCGGATGAGCGGAAGTTCAAGGTGACGCGGTTGGTGTCGAGACGACGTTGCTGGCCGGCGGCAATCTGGGCAAGTTCCTGCAGGTCGTTTTCAATGCCGGCCTGTTCCTTGCTCAAGGCGATCAGGTCGCTAACGGTGATGTCCTTGCGCTTGGCCAGTTCGTCGAGACGTTGTTGCTGGGCCTGCAGGCGGGCTTGGCGGCGGTTTACATCGGCAACTGCGTCGGCCAGGTCTTCGGCGGTAGTGATGCGCTGGCCAAGTGTGCCGCCTTCAGCCGCCATGGCGACTATCGGTTCCACACCCATTGGTGCGATGCGCAAGATGATCTCGCCACCGCTACCGTCTTCGGTGATACCCAGGATATTGCACGCGCCAAACCTCGCTGTTTCACACGCCTCACGGGTGGCCTGCATCCTTGGCGCGAGCAGGGCGCCGGGCAGGGCCAGGGTCAATTCATGCTCATAGGCCAATTGGGCACCGGCTTTGCCTTGTTCACCGTTGATCACCGTGGCGCGAGAGTGATCCTTGGGCGAGCAGCCGCCTAGGGCCAGGCCGGTCAGCAAGATCAACAGTGGCACGCGAAGCGATTTAAGGTTGCCGTCCGGATGGCGCATTGCAGTTCCTTGAGGTGTGCGGGGAAATTGGCGGCGATTAAAGCGGGTCTGGCGGATTAACGCAAAGCATCGCGCAAGATTTGCGCAGTTGATGGTGATGGCTACCGTTTTGAGCGTGGCGTACATGTCAAACCTGACGCCAAGGAAGAACTGCCATGATTGCTCGTGCCGTGCCTGAAGGTTTTGCCCCTCTGCCTCGTAGCAGCCCATTGCTCGACCTGCTTGGCCCTGCGTATTGCCGGGGGGAGGGACTGCAACTGGAAGTCGGCCTGCGCGCCGACAATCGCCACGCCAATGGGCGCGGCACGGTGCATGGCGGGGTCTTGGCAACCCTGGCGGATATCGGCATGGGCTACGCGATGGCGTTTTCCAGTGAGCCGCCGTTGCCGCTGATTACTGCGAGCATGACCGTGGATTACCTGGGAGCGGTGCAGGTGGGCGAGTGGATTACCGTGCGCTTGGAGCATTACAAGCGTGGGCGGCAGATGGCGTTTGGGACGGTGAGTTTGCAGGTGGGGGAGAAGGTTGTGGCGCGGGCGAATGCGGTGTTTGCGGTGCCTCAGTCTGACACCCAATGAAGATCTAATGTGGGAGGGGGGCAAGCCCCCTCCTGCATTATCAGCCGCGTTCGAGGGCGAGGGCTACGCCTTGGCCGCCACCGATGCACAGCGTTGCGAGGCCTTTCTTGGCGTCGCGCTTGATCATTTCATGCAGCAGGGTCACCAGCACGCGGCAGCCTGAAGCGCCGATGGGGTGTCCGATGGCGATGGCGCCGCCGTTGACGTTGACCTTCTCGGCATCCCATTCCAGCTCTTTGCCCACTGCCAACGCTTGAGCGGCGAAGGCTTCGTTGGCTTCGATCAGGTCCAGGTCACTCAGTTTCCAGCCAGCTTTATCCAGGCATCGACGGGTGGCCGAGACCGGGCCGATGCCCATGATCGCCGGGTCGACGCCGGCGTTGGCGTAGCTGGCAATTCGCGCCAATACCGGCAGGCCGAGGGCCTTGGCTTTGTCGGCACTCATCAGCAGCACCGCTGCGGCGCCGTCATTGAGGCTTGAGGCGTTGCCGGCCGTGACACTGCCGTCTTTCTTGAACGCTGGTTTGAGCTTGGCCAGGGATTCGGCGGTGGTGCCGGCGCGCGGCTGTTCATCCACGGCGAAGGACACGGGGTCGCCCTTGCGCTGGGGGATCAGGATCGGTGTGATTTCGTCCGCAAAGCGCCCGGCTTCGATGGCCGCGCTGGCTTTTTGCTGCGATGCGGCAGCGAACGCGTCCTGGGCTTCACGGCTGATGTTGTACTTGTCCACCAGGTTTTCGGCGGTGATGCCCATGTGGTAGTCGTTGAACGCATCCCACAGGCCATCGGTGATCATGCTGTCGACCATTTTGGCGTGGCCCATGCGCAAACCGGTACGTGCCGCGGGCAATACGTACGGGGCAAGGCTCATGTTCTCCATGCCGCCGGCGATGATCACGTCCGCGTCGCCGCAACGGATGGCTTGGGCGCCGAGGTGAAGAGCCTTGAGGCCTGAGCCGCAGACCTTGTTCAGGGTCAGGGCGGGCACGGCGTGGGGCAGGCCGGCGAGGATCGACGCCTGGCGCGCCGGGTTCTGGCCTGAGCCTGCGGTAAGTACCTGGCCAAGGATCACTTCATCCACTTGAGCCGGGTCCAGGCCGGTCTGCTCCAGCAGGCGACGGATCACGGCGGCGCCCAGTTCCGGCGCCGGGATGCTGGCCAGGGAACCTTGAAAGCTGCCCACGGCGGTGCGGGTGGCAGCAACAATCACGACGTCTTGCATGGAATCTGTCCTCACTGGAAGTGCATTTCTGGAACGTGGTCCGGGACGATCAGTTTACCGGCGGTCTTGCTCACAATCTCTTCAACGCTGACGCCTGGTGCGCGTTCCTTGAGGACAAAAGCGCCATTTTCGATTTCCAGGTACGCCAGGTCGGTCAGGACACGCTTGATGCAGTTGGCGCCGGTCAGCGGCAGGCTGCACTGGCTGAGCAACTTGGATTCGCCGTCCTTGGACGCGTGAGTCATGATCACGATGATGTTTTCCGCGCCTGCCACCAGGTCCATGGCGCCGCCCATGCCTTTGACCAATTTGCCAGGAATCATCCACGAGGCGATGTTGCCGTGTACGTCGACTTCAAACGCACCAAGCACGGTGAGGTCGACATGGCCGCCGCGAATCATTGCGAAAGACTCGGCAGAGGAGAAAATCGATGCGCCGATACGCGCGGTCACGGTTTGCTTGCCGGCGTTGATCATGTCGGCATCGATGGTTTCTTCGGTAGGAAACGGCCCCATGCCCAGCAGGCCGTTTTCCGATTGCAGCATGACTTCCATGCCTTCGGGAATGTAGTTGGCCACCAGGGTCGGAATGCCGATGCCGAGGTTCACGTAGAAACCGTCCTGCATTTCGCGGGCGACGCGTTGAGCCATTTGTTCGCGGGTCAGAGCCATGGTTGTGTTCCTCTTATTCTTAGGGCTGGAGGCGGATTATTTGCGCACGGTGCGCTGTTCGATGCGCTTCTCGAACGTGCCGCAGATGATCCGGTCGACGTAGATGCCAGGGGTGTGGATCTGCGCCGGGTCCAGCTCGCCCGGTTCGACGATTTCCTCGACTTCGACCACGGTGATCTTGCCGGCAGTGGCGGCCAGCGGGTTGAAGTTCTGGGCGGTGTGGCGATAGATGACGTTGCCGAAGTGGTCGGCTTTCCAGCCTTTGACGATGGCGAAGTCCCCGGTGATGGATTCTTCCATCAGGTACGGACGACCATTGAATTCGCGGGTTTCCTTGCCCTCGGCGACGGGGGTGCCAACACCGGTGGCGGTGAAGAAGGCCGGGATACCGGCACCGCCTGCGCGCATTTTCTCTGCGAGGGTGCCCTGGGGGGTGAGGACCACTTCAATTTCGCCGCTGAGCAGTTGTTTCTCGAACAGAGCGTTTTCACCCACGTAGGAGGCGATCACTTTGCTGATCTGTTTTTCTTCAAGCAGCACGCCCAAGCCGAAACCGTCGACACCGCAGTTGTTGGAAACGACGGTCAGGTCGCGGGTGCCTTTGCGCTTGATCTCGTTGATGAGGTTTTCTGGAATGCCGCACAGGCCAAAACCGCCGGAGAGTACGGTCATGCCGTCTTCCAGGCCTGCCAGCGCTTCTTCATAGGACGCTACGCGTTTATCGAAACCTGCCATATGCACCTCTTTTATTGTGTGTGGTCCAGCCAGTGAACCGAGTGTTGCGCTGACGGATTGATTTGTTAAGTTGTTTTTTAAGGTTGATTGATTTAAAAAACAGCATAGTTCATTCCCCCTCGGAGCAGCGTCATGACCGTTAAGCAGATGCGGGCGTTTCTCGCCGTGGCCCAGAGCCTGAGTTTTGCCGCCGCCTGCGAGCGCTTGCATCTCTCTCAATCGGCGCTGAGCCTGACGATCAAGGGCCTGGAAGAAGGATTGGGTGGCCGTTTGTTCAGCCGTAACACCCGCAACGTTGCACTGACCCCGGAAGGTGAATCCCTGTTGCCCCTGGCGCGCCGGCTGATTGCGGATTGGGACAATGCCGAAGATGAGCTGCGCCAACGGTTCACGCTGCAACGCGGTCGGGTCACGGTGGCGGCGATGCCATCGTTTGCAGGCAATTTGCTGCCGCCGATCCTGAAGATATTCCGTGCACGTTACCCCCAAGTGAATGTGACAGTGCATGACTTGATCAATGAGCAAGTGCTGGAGATGGTTCGCGACCGTCAGGTGGAGCTGGGTGTCGCATTTGAGCCGTCGGAAGGCTCGTCTTTGGCATTTACACCGTTGTACTTGGATCGCTTTATTGCCGTGGTGCCGGGTGATTCGCCTTTGGCGCAATGTGCCGAGATCGATTGGGCGACGTTGCTGGAGCAGCCGTTCATCACGTTGCAGCGACCGTCCACGGTACGAGTGATGCTGGAAGAGCACTTGGGCGCCTTGCAGATGAAACTGCCCGTGGCGCTGGAAAGCCATCAACTGGCAACGGTTGGCAAGATGGTTGCCAATGGCCTCGGCGTCAGCGCCGTGCCTGCATTGTGTGCCCAGCAGATGGAAGAGGCTGGCGCTCATTGCATCACGTTAAACAGCCCGGTGATTGAGCGGCCGATTGGTGTGCTGACCAAGCCTGGGCATGAGCTGTCGGCGGCGGCGCAAGTATTGTTTGATATTTTTCGGGATGAAGCGGGGAAGGGGCGGTTTCCGGCGTTGTTATAAGGCAGTAATTAAAAAGCCCGCTCGAACTAACGAGCGGGCTTTAATATTTAATGCTGAGTGATCAGCAGTATCTATCAATCACTTTTACTTGCGATTGGCCTTTAAGGTTCTGCCATTCGGTATTGAGTGTATGAAAGACCTGTTCGATAAAGTTGCGATCAGCCGCGGCCTTCTTGCCGACATAACCCTGGCCACGGCGGTACACCTTCAGGCGCGCTGCCAGTTCACGGTTATTGCGGTCAAACTCGGCTTCTTCGGTATTGGGCTCCAGGCAGTCAAGTTGCACTTCGCCCGATTTGCCAATCCACAAGATATGGTCGTCGAGTGTGTCTTTCTGCGCTGCGAACATCTCAGCCAATTCATCGATAGTTGGTTGGTTGTTCAGATTCATGTGTAAGCCCCTTGACCAGTTGGCGATCTATCAGTTAATTCCGTTAAAACTGCTTAGTTGTCTCCGGTTCTGAAAACCGGGCGTCAGTGACGGTCTGCCGAGTACGGGCAGGGTCTTGAACCTGATGCATGTAGTCTTGCTGATGAACTGCTACGCAATGGTTTCATAACGAAGACAAGCAGCGTTTGAGCTCCTTGTACCCATCCCTCCGGGGTGGGTCAGCTTCATCAATCTGCCTTGTGGGCAGTGCACATCCGGAAAAAACAGCTCGGCGGTCAGACGAGCTCTTTCAAAACGCTTGTTACCAACGCTCCCGATCCGGGAGACGTCTCGATAATGCAAGGACAAAAAGGTTACGTCAACGGTTATGTAGTGATTATTTTTATTCACTACATAAATCGTTGTGGGGACGGGGAAATGCGGGATAACGTGACTTGGGCGTCACTTTTTGGAGGTTTGGTTCGATTTCCGAAGGCTTTGGTGGCGAGCATTCCAGAGGTGAGCGTTCCACACTTCAGATAAGCCGTTCTGCCAGCAAGGGCAGCAGCACCTCGCACGACGCTTGGACCTTCATCTGCAACAACTCATCCCCACGGGTCTTGCCCAGGTTGATGGCGATCACCGGTTTACCTTGCTCGACCATTGCCTTGCACAGACGAAATGCCGAATAGGCCATCAGCGACGATCCCACTACCAGCAACCCCTCGGCATGTTCCACCGCAGCCATCGCTGCGGCGGCCGTTGCCGTGGCGACGTTTTCACCGAAAAACACTACGTCCGGCTTGAGTCGTTGACCGTGGCAATAGGGGCATCGGGGAACTTGAAAGCGCTCTTCAAACGCAGGGTCGAGGAGGGTATCGCCATCGGGCGCTTGAACGGCATCAACGCCCGCCAGATAGGGATTCTCGGCTTCCATCAACCGTTGGATGACGTTGCGATCACTGCGCTGCTGACAGTCCAGGCATAGCACCCTGTGCAGGCTGCCATGCAGTTCGATCACGTCGTGGCTACCGGCTTGGTCATGCAGCGTGTCGACGTTTTGCGTGATCAGCCCGCTGATGCGCTGGTGTTGCTGCAGCGTCGCCAGCGCCATGTGCGCCTTGTTCGGCGTGGCAATGCGTACCCTTGGCCACCCCAACATCGCGCGTGCCCAGTAACGGCGACGAGCCTGTGGCGTGGCCAGGAATTCCTGGTACATCATCGGTGCCTTGCCTCGGCGCACGCCCTCGCTGTCGCGGTAATCGGGAATTCCCGATGACGTACTGATCCCTGCACCTGTCAGCACCAGAAAGCGCCGTTCGGCCATGGCCCGGTGCAGGATGTCGAGGTGGTCTTCCTGGTGTTCCTGGCTGTCGAGCATGGGGTCTCCCTATTCGCCGCGGATGTACTGCTCCAGCTGTTTAATCAGGTCTGCCTGGTCAGCAATGGCTTCCTTCACCAGATCGCCGATGGACAGCAGGCCCAACAGCTGACCTTCTTCGACCACAGGCAGGTGGCGAAGGTGACTGTCGGTCATGATATTCATGCACTCATCGACCTTTTTGTGAGGGTCGACGCATATCACCGGCGAACTCATAACTTCATCGACCCGCGTCGTTACCGACGATAGACCTTTGAGAATGAGCTTACGTGCGTAATCGCGCTCGCTGATGATCCCCACCACCACACCTTCCTTGACGACCGGCAAGGCCCCGACGTTTTTCTCCGACATCCGCACCAGCGCTTCAAACACGGTGTGGTCCCATTGGATGGTGTGGACGTCCTGGTTTTTAAGATCCTTGGCTTTGAGTACTTCTGCGACAGTTTTCATGGCGGCCACTCCGGTGTTGTTATCAGGTAGTCAAGGTGCCCTAAAGAATCCTAGACGGCCTGCGCGGGAGCAAGGTCCAAAGCGGCGTTAAACCCGTCGAAAAACGTCATTCGCCGGATTTTTTTGCGGTTTACCCCGCAGTTGTCGGCTTTTTGGCGCGCTTTGGTCCGGTAGCGGTCTTGCGGGGGGCGCTCTTGCGTTTCTTTTTCCACGGGGCTGTGCCTCGACCTGCGGGGCTCGCCGGACCAGTGATGGTCATGCGCATACCATTGCATCGCGCCACTTGTTTGCTCATCCAGGCCGCCTGCTTGGCGACGAACTCTTCCAGGCTCATTTCGCCGCTTTGCACCATGTCCAGCGCTTGTTCCCAGATTGCGGTGGTGCCGGGGTCGGCGATGGCGCGGGGCACTGCGTCGATCAGGCTGAACGCCGCCGGGGTAGCCGACAGCGCCTTGCCGTTCTTCACCAGGTAACCTCGATCAAGCAAACCCTGGATAATCCCGGCGCGGGTCGCTTCAGTGCCGATACCAGTGGTGTCCTTGAGTTTTTGCTTGAGGAGCGGGTCTTCCACCAGTTTGGCGACGTTTTTCATTGCCTTGATCAGGTCGCCTTCGGTAAAGGGTTTGGGCGGCTGAGTCCACAAATCCTTGAGGTTGACCTTGTCCACTGCGTAGTCCTGGCCCTGTGTCAGCGTCGGTAAGGCCTGTGGCGCAGGTGTCTCACGGCCTTTGGTCGGCGCCAACGCTTCGGGCAGGGCGCGCTTCCAGCCAGGCTCTATCACGACTTTGCCGACCGCGCGCAATGCGAAACCTGCGCAGTCGAAATCCGCCTGAGTGCGATCGTATTCATGGTTGGGCAGGAACTGCGCCAGGTAGCGCGCACGAATCAGCGTGTACACCGCGCGATGTTTACCGGTGAGTTGCCCGACGTCCTTGCCAGCGCCCGTGGGGATGATGCCGTGGTGAGCGCTGACCTTGGCGTCGTTCCAAGCCCGCGAGCGGCGTTGGGGGTCGATATGGGGCATCAGCTCGTTGACTGCCGTATCGGCACGGCCCAGTGCGGCGAGAATCTTTGGTGCGTCGCTGTGTTGGCTCACCGGCAGGTAGCCGCAGTCACTGCGCGGGTAGGTGATGACTTTGTGGGTTTCGTAGAGGGATTGGGCGATGTCCAGGGTTTCCTGGGCGCCGAGGCCGAGCTTCTTGGAGCAGATCTCCTGCAAGGTACCCAGGTCGAAGGGCAGGGGCGCCACTTCGCGCATGCGTTCGGTTCGCAGTTTTACCAGGCGTGCGCTGGAGGCGCGGGTCATGGCATCGGCGGCTTCTCGGGCAAGTTGCGGGTTCAGGCAGCGGCCTTGGTCGTCGCAGGCATCTTCGGCAGCCCGCCATTGGGCGGTGAAGGTCATGCGTTCGTGGCGCAGGTCCACATCGATGGCCCAATAAGCCACGGGGACGAAATCGGCGATGCTGCGATCGCGGTCCACCACCAGACGCAAAGTCGGGGTTTGCACCCGACCCACCGGCAGCACACCTTGATAACCGGACTGACGCCCAAGGAGCGTAAACAGGCGACTCATGTTCATACCGATCAGCCAGTCGGCGCGGGAGCGGCCCAGGGCCGAGTGATACAGGCTGAAGGTCTCTGCACCCGGCTTGAGCGCCGCCAGGGCTTTGCGAATGGAGGCGTCATCCAGTGCCGACAGCCACAAACGCTGGATCGGCCCGCGATAACGACAGTGTTCCACCAGCTCCCGGGCGATCATCTCGCCCTCGCGGTCGGCGTCGGTGGCAATCAACAACTCCTGCGCTTCCCCCAGCAGGCGCTTGACCGCCTTGAACTGGCTGGCGGTCTTGGGCTTGACCAGCATCTTCCATTTTTCCGGGACGATTGGCAGGTCGGCCAGTACCCAGCGCTTGTACTTGGCGTCATAGGCATCGGGCGGAGCGGTTTCCAGCAGATGGCCGATGCACCAGGTGACGGTGACCCCATTGCCCAGCCAGCAGCCGTCGCCCCGGCGACTGGCGCCGAGCACGGCCGCGATGTCCTTGGCCTGGGAGGGTTTTTCACAGAGGTACAGCCGCATGGTCAGCCCATTCGTTACACAGATGAATGGGGAGCAGAATGGGCAAAAGAAGGGATTTGATCAACCTTTATCTGGATGGATATACAGCAAATTATGTGAGCACTGCGAAGCCAATGTGCGAGGAGGGTTGCTCCCGATTGTGGTCTATCAGTCACTGCAACGGTGACGGAACCACTGCTATCGGGAGCAAGTCCCCTCCACAGGGGACTGTCGCCGTTCTGTAGATCAGTTGTTATCGATATCCACATGCCGCGTTTCTTTAAGGAAGAACAGCCCGACAATCAGGCTCACCCCGGTAATCACCACCGGGTACCACAAGCCGTAGAAAATATCCCCTGTGTACACCACCAGCGCAAACGACACGGTCGGCAGGAACCCGCCAAACCAGCCGTTACCGATGTGGTATGGCAGTGACATCGAGGTGTAGCGGATACGCGTCGGGAACAGTTCCACCATCAGGGCCGCCAGCGGGCCGTAGCACATGGCCGCGATCAGGATCAGCGCAACGATCAGTACCACTACCATGACTTTGTTGACCTGAGCCACATCCGCCGAAGTCGGGTAACCGGCCAAGGTTACCGCGCCACGCAGGGCTTTTTCGTCAAAACCGTCGATACGCACGTCGCCCACGCTCACCTGCACCGGGCTGCCGGCGGGGGCGGCGGCGCTGCTGTAGGGCAGGCCTTGCTTGACCAGGAAGGTCTTGACCTTGTCGCACGGGCTGTCAAATTTTGCCTTGCCCACGGGGTCGAATTGGAAGGTACAGGTGGCTGGGTCGGCCAGTACGGTGATCGGGGCCTGGGTACTGGCCTGGTCCATCGCCGGGTTGGTGTAGTGCGCCAGGCTTTTGAAGATCGGGAAGTACAGCAAGGTAGCCAGCAGCAGGCCGAGCATCAGCACCGGCTTGCGCCCGACTTTGTCCGACAGCCAGCCAAAGAAGATAAAGAACGGCGCGCCGATCACCACGCTGATGATCAGCAGCATGTTGGCCAATGCCGGGTCCATCTTCAGGAATTGGGTGAGGAAGAACAGCACGTAAAACTGCGCCGCGTAGAAGGTCACCGCTTGCCCGCCGTTAATGCTGAACAGCGCAATCAGCACGACCTTGAGGTTTTCCCATTTTCCGAAGGACTCGCGGATCGGCGCCTTGCTGGCCTTGCCTTCCTCTTTCATCTTCAGGAAGGCCGGCGACTCGTGCAGGCTCATGCGGATCCATGTGGAAATGCCCAGCAGTACGATGGAAAACAGGAACGGAATGCGCCAGCCCCACACTTCGAACTGGTCGCCGGTGAAGTAGCGGCAGGCCAGCACCACCAGCAGCGACAGCAGCAGGCCGAGGGTAGCGGTGGACTGAATCCAACTGGTATGGAAGCCACGTTTGCCGGCGGGTGCATGCTCGGCCACATAGGTCGCCGCGCCGCCGTATTCACCGCCCAACGCCAGGCCTTGCAGCATGCGCAGCACGATCAGAATGATCGGCGCCGCAATGCCGATGCTGGCGTAGGTCGGCAGCAAACCGACGCAGAAGGTGGCGACACCCATCAGGATGATAGTCACCAGGAACGTGTACTTGCGCCCGATCATATCGCCCAGACGGCCGAACACCAGCGCGCCGAACGGGCGCACCACAAAGCCTGCTGCAAAGGCCATCAAGGCAAAGATAAATGCCGTGGTGTCGTTGACCCCGGCAAAGAACTGCTTGCTGATCACGGCCGCCAGCGCGCCGTAGAGGAAAAAGTCATACCACTCGAACACCGTCCCAAGGGACGAGGCGAAGATGACCTTCTTGGAGTCGTTGCTGGCGCTCGCGTCTCTCGTCGAGCCCAGGGTTTGAGCGTGTTCTGACATCGGGTAGCCCTCACAGTGATTATTTATTGTTGTTCCACTGTCGGCGCCAGGTTTGGCGCCGCTATTCAGATTGCATGAACCAGTTCTTTCTCCGGGGCGAGACTCCTTGTGTTCGGCGAAAGGATCAGCTGCGCGGCCTTTTCCGCGATCATCAGCGTCGGTGAACAGGTATTGCCGGACGTAATGCGCGGCATGATCGAGGCATCGGCGATGCGCAGGCCGGGCACGCCATGCACCCGCAGTTGCGCATCGACCACGGCGTCTTTGTCGCTGCCCATGCGGCAAGTGCCCACCGGGTGGAAAATCGTGGTGCCGATACGGGCGGCGGCTTCGTGCAGTTCCTCCTCGGTTTGCAGCGAGTCACCGGGCAGATACTCCACCGGCTTGAACTGGCTCAGGGCGGGGGCAGCGACGATGCGTCGGGTCAGGCGAATCGCGTCGGCGGCCACGCGCAAGTCTTGCGGATGGCTGAGGTAGTTGGGTTGTATCAGCGGCGCATCCGCCGGGTTTGCCGAGCGGATATCAATACGGCCACGGCTCTGCGGGCGCAGATCACACACCGAGGCGGTGAATGCCGGGAATGCGTGCAGCGGCTCGCCGAAGCGCTCCAGGGATAGCGGCTGCACGTGGTATTCGAGGTTGGCCGAGGTTTGTTCCGGGCCGGAGCGGGCAAACGCGCCGAGCTGACTGGGCGCCATCGACAGCGGGCCGCTGCGGTCGTACAGGTAGCGCAGTCCCATGCCCATTTTGCCCCACACGGTGCCGGCGATCTGGTTCAGGGTGCGGGCTTTTTCCAGCTTGTAGATCAGCCGCAGTTGCAGGTGATCCTGCAAGTTGCCGCCAACGCCAGGCAGTTCATGCAGCACATCAATACCCAGAGGCTTGAGTACGCTGGATGGGCCGATGCCTGAACGTTGCAGAATGCCTGGCGAGCCCACGGAACCGGCGCACAGCACGATCTCCTTGCACGCTTTCCAACTCATCTGCTGACCGTTTTGACGCCCGACCACCGCTGAGGCGCGACCGTTTTCCAGGACCACGCGGTCGACTTCGACTTCTGTCAGCACGGTGAGGTTGGGACGTTGGCGGATAGGCTTGAGAAACGCCTTGGCCGCGTTCCAGCGCACGCCGGCTTTCTGGTTGACCTGGAAGTAACCGCAGCCTTCGTTATCGCCCTGGTTGAAGTCATTGATAGCGGCGATGCCGCTTTGCGCTGCCGCCTCACGAAATGCATCCAGGATCGGCCATGACAGGCGCTGCTGCTCGACCCGCCATTCACCGCCGTCGCTGTGGAATTCCGAGCCACCGGCAAAGTGGTTTTCGCTCTGCTTGAACAGTGGCAGCACATCTTTCCAGGCCCAGCCCGGGTTACCTTGCGCCGCCCAGCCGTCGTAATCCTGGGCCTGGCCGCGCATGTAGATCATGCCGTTGATGGACGAGCAGCCGCCCAGCACCTTGCCGCGCGGGTAACTCAGGGCACGGCCTTGCAGCCCTTCTTGGGCTTCGGTCTTGAAGCACCAGTCGGTGCGTGGGTTGCCGATGCAGAAGAGGTAGCCGACGGGGATGTGGATCCAGGGGTAATTGTCGCGGCGACCGGCTTCGAGCAGGAGCACGCGGTGGGCAGGGTTGGCGGACAGTCGATTGGCCAGCAGGCAGCCTGCGGGGCCGGCACCTACTACCACGTAATCGTATTGTGCAGCTGCAATGGGCATCTGAGGCCTCGCTTGTTTTTCTTATTGGTTCCATCCTAGTTGTTAGTTTTCGTCTTAAAAATGTTAGTTTTTACCCAGCTGCTGTGCGTTTTTAAACAGCGTTGCCCTGGCTGATTGAATGGAGGCGATATGTTCGACTGGAATGACCTACGGTTCTTTCTTGAGCTCCAACGCAGTGGTCGTCTGCTTACTGCCGCGCAGCGCCTGAAAACCACCCACGCCACCGTGGCCAGGCATATCGAGGCCATCGAAAAAAGCCTCGGCACCGCGCTGTTCGTGCAGCACGCCCAGGGCTACGAACTGACGCCTTCCGGCGAGGCCCTGCTCAAACACGCTGAAGCCATGGAAAACGTTGCGCTGCTGGCCGAAGACGAACTCACGCATTCCGCCGCGCCGCTGGGCAAGATCCGCCTCGGCGTGGCTGAAGGCCTGGGCGTGATGTTTCTCGCCAGTCGCATGGGCGGGCTGTTTGAACGTTATCCGGGATTGGAAGTGGAACTGGTGGCGGTGCCGCGCTTTGTCAGCATCCTCAATCGCGAAGCGGAAATCAGCATCCACCTAGAACGCCCCAGCGTCGACCAACTGGTCACCCGCAAACTCACCGATTACCGCCTGGCCCTTTACGCCAGCCGCGCTTACCTGGACCGCAACCCTGCCATCGAAAAACGCGAAGACCTCGCTGCCCATTCCTGGATCGATTACGTCGACGATCTGTTGTTCAGCCAGGAGCTGAAATTCCTCAGCAGCTTCTGCCGTAACCCCAAAGTCGTGTTTCACAGCACCAGCGTGATCGCACAACACCAGGCTGCGCGCTCCGGATTGGGCATTGCGGTGTTGCCGTGCTTCATGGCTGCCGGCGATCCGGAGCTGGTCGCGTTGCTGCCGGGGGAGGGGATCCAGCGCAGCTACTGGATCAGCTCGCGCAGGGAGCTGCACAAGTCGGTGCGGCTGCGGGTGTTGTGGGATTACGTGGTGGAGTTGTGCGCGCGGGAGCAGCCACTGTTGCTCGGCGAGTCGACCTGAAGAAACCGAAGCAAAACTGTGGGAGTGGGCTTGCTCTCGGTAGCGGTGGGCCGGTCGCCAGATGGGCTGGCTGATACACCGCTATCGGGGGCAAGCCCCTTCCCACATTGATCGGCGGTGTTGGCTAAGCATCGGGTTAATCGCGCAATTCGAATTCAGCGCTGCCGAGCCTTTCTCCATTCACCATGACATGCACCCTATGCCGACCGGGATAGTGCTTGCGTGTAGTCAGTTCACGAATATGTTGCTCGCGGCGCAGGCTGTGTCGTTCTCCCGCGCCCAGCGTAAACGCCTTGAGCTTGAACACCTTGCTCGCGCTATGCCCGGCGCTTTTTACATAGTCGATGGCGTAATCCACCACCAGTTTTTGCGCAGTGGCCGCGGTGGATTCCAGGCTGAACGACAGGTTGATCCGCTCGCCCAGATTGATCACCGCCGGCGTCACGTTCAAGTTATGGAGCGTCACCTCGGCCCTGGCGCCGGCGCCCATGATGGTCAGCGCACGGGTGTTGCCCTGTTTGATCAGGCTGCGCAGCGCATGACGTGCAATCCAGGCCGTGTGCGGGTTATCCAGGTTCCAGCCTTCGATCAGGCTGAGCACCCATTCCGGATGGTCCTTGGTGATGTCGTTGAGGTGATTGGCCACGGACTTGCGCACGTAGAGGCTCGGATCGGCCTTTAGGTTGTCGAGGATCGAGGCGCATAACGCGGGGTTGGCCTGCACTTCGGTCAGGCGAAACGACCATGGCAAACGGGGCCGCGAGCCTTCGCTGGCCAGGCGGCGTACGTGGTCGTTGTCATCCAGGGACCACGCCTGCATCACTGCCAGGGAGCGTTCGAAGTCGTGCAGCAAGAAGTGTCTTATCGCGAACTCGGCCGAGCCAAAGGTGGTGAAGTACTTGAGCGCCGCCATGGAGCGCTCGAAGTCAGCCAGGCCGTAACTTGCCACGTAGTGCGGTAGAAACAGGCTGACAAATCCACTGTTCAGGCGTGGCGCCAGGGCGTAAAGCAGCTTGAGGCTTTTGGGGTAATCCAGGGGGATCACCGTGTACAGGCTTTCGCTGACCCGTGCCATGCGCTGCATCACCGACAACTCGTCCAGCCCGGCGGTGGCGTGTTTGAGGAAACCTTTGGCGTCGAACGCGGGATACACCGCCGTCATTTCAGTGGCGATGTGTTGCAGGCGTTCGACGTTGAAGATTTCCTTGAGGGCCGGGGCGCTTTGGTCGGTCATCGGTGATTCCATGGCGGTTGAGTCAGAGAAACCAGCGGTATTCCCGCGCGTGGATCTCTTGCTGGAAGGCCAGGTGATCCTGGCGTTTGTTCTCGCAGTACACGTCGACAAATTCGGCGCCCAGCTTATCGCGCAATACTGGCTGATGCTGCATGGCGCGCACGGCATCAAGCATTTCCACTGGGAAGTCGGTGCCGCTGGCGCGGTCCTCGTTCAGTGGCGCGATGGGCTCCTGTTTGGCTTCCAGGCCATGTTCCAAACCGACGAGGATCGCCGCCAGCACCAAATACGGGTTGGCGTCGGCGCTGGCCAGGCGGTGTTCGATGCGCAGGTTGCGTGGGTCAGACTCAGGGATGCGCACGCACGCGTCGCGGTCTTCAAACCCCCAGCAGGCGCGGGTGGCAGCGTTGACCGTGCCGCCCAGGCGGCGGAAAGCGTTGTGGTTGGGCGAGAAGATCGGCATGCAGTGGGGCAGTAATTCCAGGCAGCCGGCCACCGCATGGCGCAGCGGTTGTTGCTGATGCGCCGCCAGCAGGTTGTTGCCCGCGCCGTCGTAGAGGCTGACATGCACGTGCATGCCGCTGCCGGGAAATTGCAGGTAGGGCTTGGCCATGAAACTGGCGCGGTAGCCGTGTTTGAGTGCCACGCCCCGGGTGCTGCGACAGAACAGGGCGGCCCAGTCGGCGGCGCGCAGGCCGTCGTCGAGGTGGCCGAAGTTGATCTCGAACTGACCGGGGCCGAGTTCGGCGGTGATCACCGTGATGTCGATGCCCTGGTCCTTGGCGGTCTGGGCCATATCGTCGAGTACATCGTTGAAGCGTGACAGCCGTTCGATATGCAGGTTGGGCTGGTCGTCGGCGTCATCGCTCAGTGGGTCACGGGCAAATTGCGGCAGGCCGTTGTCGAGTTTCTTGTCGAATAGATAGAACTCCAGCTCGAAGGCCACCACCGGGTGAATACCTTTGTGGTGCAGGCGTTCCAACACCTTGGCCAAGACTTCGCGAGGTTCGAACTCGATCGGCGCGTCGGTACCGTCCGAGGT
This sequence comes from Pseudomonas sp. W22_MBD1_FP4, assembly GCF_052113765.1. Classification (NCBI taxonomy): domain Bacteria; kingdom Pseudomonadati; phylum Pseudomonadota; class Gammaproteobacteria; order Pseudomonadales; family Pseudomonadaceae; genus Pseudomonas; species Pseudomonas sp. W22_MBD1_FP4. The sequence continues at coordinate 103,043 of NZ_JBGQOI010000006.1, forward strand.
GATCAACATCTGGCCCAAGGGCTGCGATTCCCAGTTCACCGGCTTGAGCGTGCCCGGCACCAGGCGGCGGTTGGCGTCTGGGTCGCCGTCGTTGAAGCAGTAATCGCCGATCTTGAACAACCCGCCCTGGGCGCCCAGCAGCACCGCGTTCTGTGGCAACTTCAGCGGGCTGCCGGAGGCGACCTTTTCCAGCATTTCTATGGGATAACGCTTGCCGTAGAAATGCCCGGGGATGTCCAGGGCGATCAGGTCGACGTAGCGCACGTCGGGGTGGTTCTGGCGAAAGGTCCGTACTTCGGCCAGTAACGTGGCGGCATGGCTTTTCACGGGTGCAGCTCCTAGTTGTAAACCCACAACACGCGGGCGGGCAGGTCAGTCAAGTTGGCGTAGCGGCAATGGGCAAAGCTGGCGAGGTGGAAGCTGTCGCCAGGGCCGAGGGTGACCGAATCGGCCTCGCCTTCGACCCACAGTGTTAATTCACCCTCCAGCACAAAACCGGCCTGCTCGGCGCGGTCGCTCATGGTCTGCTCACCACTGTTGGCACCGGGAGCAAGCAGGCTGTCGAGCATCGAAAACGCGCCGTTCATGCTGGGGGAGACCAGGATGTCGGTGATGCCATTGGCGTAATACACCGTGCGCCGCTCGTTGGGGCGCGTGATCCAGTCAATGGCCTTGGGTTTGGGCTGGCTGTAGAAGTACGTGGTGGGCACGTCGAGGGCGTGGCTGATGGCAGTGAGGTCCGCCACGGTCGGACGTGACAGGCCGCGTTCCACCTGTGACAGAAAGCCTACCGAACGCTCGATCTTTTGCGCGAGTTGGGCGAGGGTCAGCTTCTTGTGCTTGCGCAGGTCGTGGATCAGGATCGCCAGGGCGTCGAGTTCTTCTTGCTGGTTCATGAAATTTATATCGAGAAATTTCACGAAAAATTACAGGTTTTATTTCATGGAGGCAATGGGGGCGGTGAAGTCGTCGGTAGATGTCTTTAAGCCGCGTTCTTTGCTGAATGATTGCGAACCCTCGCGGTCCGAACCTGGGTACGTGTCATTAATTGAAGGAGCACCCATGAAGTCTAAAACCCTAGCTGCCTGCCTGTTGGTCGCCGCCAGCCTGTCCACCGCCAGCTTTGTGGTACAGGCCGGTGATACGCCTCAGGAAACTGTGCAACCTTCCAACATCAACACCCGTGACCTGAAAGAAGGCGATCGCGCGCCGGATATTCTGATGCGCAAGGAGTCGGCCGTGAGCGACTGGAAAAAGCGCGGTCTCAAGCAGCCCGAGGACGAAAGCCAATGGGCGCGGGTGGGCGATAAATACGTACTGCTCAAGACCACCAACGGCACCATTCTGGAGATCACACCCGTCAAGAAGTGACCCTCCTTTTTGCCTTGTTCTTGCGTTAAGGTAGCCGACCGCAATGGTCGCGTTACCTTCAAAGAATGAGAGCAGGATGCTTGCCACAATAAGAAACTACCCCCGCACCGTTAACCTGTTGCTGAGCGCCACGTTGCTGCTGACGCTGGCCAAGGCGATTACGTTTCCCTACTTGGTGATCTACCTCACCCATCATTTCACCCTCGACATCACGCAAGTTGGCCTGGTGATCGGCAGCTCGTTGATTGTCGGCTCGCTGCTCAGCGTGTATGGCGGTTTTCTGGTCGACCGCATCAACAGCTATCGGTTATTGCTCTGGATGAGCGTGCTGTTTGTGCTGGGGTTTATTGGTACGCTGGTGGCGCAGAACATCTGGACGTTTTATAGCTGCCTGATCCTGATCAACCTTGCGTACGCGGTCATCGATATTGCGGTGAAGGCCGGCTTTGCGAGCCTGCTGCCGGAAGACGCGCGCAGCGAAGTGTTTTCCATCAAGTACACCCTTACCAACATTGGCTACGCGGTCGGGCCGTTTTTCGGTGCGATGGTGGCGAAGATGGATATCAGCCTGCCGTTTATGTTATCGGCGCTGCTGGGGGCGGGGTTTTTCCTGCTGTATTGGCGCTGGGGCGATCGCACGTTAACCACAGTGGACGTGGCGCAAAAGCCGGTGTCGTTTCTTGCCGTTGGCCGTGTATTGCTGCAGGACCGTCGGCTGGTGTGCTTCACGATGGGCGGTGTGCTCAGTGCAGTCGTGTTCGGCCAGTTCACGGCCTACCTGTCGCAGTACCTGGTGATCACCACCACAGCGCAACACACTTACACCGTGATCAGCGCCGTGCTCACCACCAACGCGGTAATGGTGATCGCTTTGCAATATGTGATCGGCCGGCGCATATCACACCGTCATTTGAGCCAGTGGCTCATCTTCGGCTTGAGCATGTTCATGTTGGGGCTGATCGGCTTTGCGCTGTCCACCAGCGTGGTGTGGTGGGTCCTGGCAATGGCGGTGTTCACGGTGGGGGAGATTATCGTGTTCCCGGCCGAATACATGTTTATCGACCGGATTGCCCCGGACCATTTGAGGGGCATGTACTACGGCGCGCAGAACCTGTCCAACCTCGGCGCAGCCCTGGGGCCGGTGTTGTGTGGGCTGGTACTGGCCAACCTGCCGGCCCACACGATGTTCTACATGCTGGGGATGTTTATCGTGGCCGGCGGTGTGTTCTATTTCATTGGTTCGTCGTTGAAGGGAAGTCATTCAGCGTGAGCTTGCCCATGGTGTTGCACTGCAGTTCGTAGCGCAGTTCTTCCACCATTTTTTCCACTTCTATCGGGGTCTGCAGCCGGTTGGTGCTGATCCCGGTAACCACCAGATCAACCCGGCCGGTATCGGCGTCGTAGACCTTGAGGGTCAAGGACGCATCCCGGCACAGGGTGAACTCGCAGGTCAGTGGCGACAGGCCTTCTTCGATGCAATTTCGCAGTTGGGCGAGGGTAAACATGCGTGTTCCTTCAGGGCATCCAGTTCGATGCCTTGAAGGTTATTGCTTACGCCGCCCCGCCATAAGTTGAATTCGCACTAGCTGCACTAGTGCATTTGCACTGTCAGGGCTTGTTTTTCAGGCGCAGTTCACTCGCGAACAGCCCGCGTTCGCGGGCCCAAACGATGGCCGCGCTGCGGCTGTGCACCCCCAATTTGGAGTACACCGTGGCCACGTGGTTGCGCACGGTGTTGGGCGCCAGTTTCAGGCGTGAGGCGATCTCTTTGTCGGCCAGTCCTTCACAGATCAAGCCCAGCACATCGCGCTCGCGGGCGGTGAGGTCGGTGAAGTTGACGTTAGGCAGGTTGGGGCTGTTGACGCTCTTGGCGTTAGCCAGCTTTTCGATCAGGGTCTGGCTGAACCAAGAGGCGTCCTGCATCACTTCCTCAATGGCCGCCACCAACTCCAGTTCCGAGCGCTTGCGTTCGGTGATGTTCATCAGCACCAGCAGGTAGCAGGGCACGTCCTGGATGATCACGGTGTCGGCGGAAACCACGCAGTCGATCACTTCGTTGCCCTTTTTGCGCACCTTGAGGTCCTGGCCATCCAGGTTGCCGGCTTTTTCCAGGGTGGTGAACAACTGTGTGCCTGCCTGGGGGCTGTCGATAAAGTCGATGTCTTCGATGGACTTACCGATCAGTTCTTCGCTGATATAGCCAGTGATGTTCATAAAGGCTTCGTTGACGTCCACCACCTGGCGGTTAGCGGCGTTACACACCAACGTGGGCACCGGCGTAAGGCGGAACGACTTGGCGAAACGTTCTTCACTTTGGCGCAGGGCCACTTCGGCCTTGCGTCGAGGCTCAAGGTCGGTGAACGAAAACAGCATGCAGTCTTCTTCGTTCATGTCCAGCGGCTGGCCGGCGACGATCACCAGTTTGCTGCCGCCTTCGGGCAGTTTCAGTTCGGCCTGCATCTGCGGGATGGTCGCGCCTTCGCCCAAGCGCTGGATGGCCAGGTCTTTGCGCTCTGCCTGCTCCAGCACATCCAGTTCATACACGGACTTGCCGATGACCTGGTCGCGGTTGTGGCCGGTCATCTCCAAAAAGCCCTGGTTGACCTTGATGTAGCGCAGGTCGCTCAAGCGGCAAATCACCGCGGGCGCGGGGTTGGCGTTGAAGGTTTTTTCGAAGCGCTGCTCGGCGCTGGCCCATTCGGTGGCGTCGCTGAGGATCAACACCAGTAACTCCGGCTCGCCGTGGGAGTCAGTGATCACAAGGCTGCGCAGGCGGTGGACCCAGGTTTTGTCCGGCTCGGCGAAGGGCGTGACTTCCACCACCACGTCGCTGAATTCATCGCCTGCCGCCGCGCGGGCCAATGGGTAACTATCCGGTTGTACGGGATGGTTATTGCGATAACGCAGGGTAAAACGCTCGGCGTAGGCCTGGGCGTTCGCACCCAGTGCCTCCACGTCATCCACACCGTGCATGGTCAGCGCGGCTTCATTGGCCCACAGGATAGTCTGGTCGACTTCCGCGAGGATAATCCCATCGGAGAGCCCGGAGATAATCTGCTGCAGTTGGCGGCGGTTGGTTTCTTTGGCAAGTACATCCTGGGTCATGATTTCTCCGGTGTAGGGGCGCATGGACGTACGACATCCTGCCTTCACGATAGTGCAAAGAAACTGAGTACGGGGGAGTGCGAATGCACCAGGCGCACTGGTGCATTTGGGCCATGACTGAACGTATGTCGTTTCGCCAGACTCCATCCATCAAGGCATTTCGCCTTGCCTCAACAACATGTGAAGGACCTCTGTATGACCACTGTCTATGAAACCAATCGCTCGCTGTTTCGTGTGTCCTGGAGCTCGGTGCTCGCCGGTAGTGCAATTGCCCTGGTGACCTACCTGGTCCTCAGTGTGTTGGGCACTGCCATCGGTGCCAGTGCGGTTAACCCGATGCAAGCCGGTAACCCGCTGAGCGGTTTCGGCACGGGGGCCGGGATCTGGCTGTTTGTCTCCACATTACTTGCCATCGGTGTGGGTGCCTTCGTCGCCGGCCGCACGGCCCCGGATCGTGGCGGCCTGCACGGCGTGCTGACCTGGACCGTCACCACCTTGCTTACCACCTGGCTGTTGGCAGGCTTGGCCGCCAGTGTGGTTGGCACCGCCGGTAACGTGGTTGGTAAAGGCTTGTCTGCTGCCGGTAGCGGGATTGCCGCCGCCGCGCCTGGCATCAGCGATAGCGTCAAGCAGCAACTGAACGAGCAGGGCATCCAACTGGACTGGAAAAGCCTGCAAGGCGAACTGGACACCTTGCTCAAGCAAAGCGGCAAGCCTGAGCTGGACCCGGCCAATGTCGAGCAGAAAACCGATCAGGCTGCCGCTGATGGCAAGCAGACAGCGACTACCGCAGCGACCGATCCTGCCCAGGCCGGCGATGCGCTGAAGCAGTGGTTTGAGCGCGTCAAAGCCTCCGGTGAGCCAGCGCTTAACGCGGCTGACAAAGAAGCCTTGGTCAATATCGTTGCTGCCCGTACCGGCAAGAGCAAGGAAGAAGCCACACAGATCGTCGACAACTATGCCCAGGCTTATCAGCAAGCCATGCAGAAGGTTGACGAGCTGAAACAGCAGGCTGAGCAGAAGGCCCGTGAAGCAGGTGAAGTCGCGGCCAAGCAATTGTCCCGCGCGGCCTGGAGCACGCTGGCGATGCTGTTGCTGGGTGCGGCGTTGAGCTTCTTTGTAGGGCGCATGGCATTGACTAACCGTCGCGTGCCGTTGGCTTAAGGCCGGCGATAAGGTGGCAGGGACGCCGCTTTACGGGTTGAAGCTACGCTCGACCTGATGGTGATGCGCGTAAACGGGCGACCTTGTTACGCGCATCACGCAAAGGTGACTTTAGAGCGCAAGCGAAGTCGTCTGACTGATACTTCTCTTTTGTGCAGGCGCGTTCGCAGATGTATGCGGGGCACTATGCGAGGTGCAAGGATGCTTGGGGTGAGGTTCAGGAGTCGATGTTGGCAATGGCTTTAAAGGGTTGCTGTTATCCCTATGGCAAGCGGGTACGCTCACTCGCCACAGGGTATTGCTTGAAGCGTACTTGCTTAATGCGGCCGCATGCATTTCGGCAACCGATCGACCCCCACGTCCGTCAAGTTCCCAACCATCCCACTACCGGCACAATCATCAACGTACTCAATGCCATCGACATCACATTGCCGATGTACGGATGAAAGTGAGCAGGCAACTTAGATGCGATGGCACAGGCCAATGGTGGTGCGATCAGTGCGCCGAGCATTGCACTAGAGCCAATCACCATCCAACTGCCACCATGGGTAAGTACGGCTGCGGGTACCACAGATACCAACGGAACATAGGTTGGATACCAACCCCGCTTGATCCATTGGCGTCGCCAGATCACGACCCCGATGGCAGAAGTCAGTGCCTGCGCACCTAGCAAGTGTAGAAGCAAGCCTGAACCATAGGCCGGACTCATGGGGTTGAGTGCATAGGCGAGCAATACCCCGGCTAACAACCCGAGGCTGGCTAGCTCATTCCCGAAAAACGGTGCTTCGGAAAAGTCCGCCAACACGCGGCGCAGGCTCCAGATTACGCCATACGATTGCGGTGGAGCGGGCGATGGCCTGGTTGGCGCTATGTAGTTTGAACGCACCAACGAGGGCACCCGGCGACACAGTGCAAACGCGATAACGCTTCCAGACGCCATTCCAAGCACATTACCGATAACTGCCGGCAATCCCAATGGAATGCACACGAAATTGACGATCAGTAGGCACGCCGGTGTAACCAGCAACGCGCCCAGCACCGCACCATTGAGTGCGACTTTCCAACCCCCGCCAAACATCAACACCATCGCGGCTGGCAACGAAACAAACGCCGCAAATGTTGGCTGCCAGGTTTCGGCGGTGACGCTCCAACCCCACAGCACGTTGCTTAGCAGCAACCCGATCAAAGAACTTGTTATCAGCCAAGGCCATAATCCGCTGCCGTAGCAAATGGAAAAACCCTGCCAGGCTTTTTCGCGTTTGCTCGCCCACCATGCCAGGTAAGCGCCGCTCAACAGGCCAAGTGATGCAAGTTCATGTTTATAGAAGGCAACCTCGCTGATATCTCCCACTACCCACCGCAACCAGGCGGCCGGATGGGGGAAGCCTGTAATCATCTCGCTGTATCCCGGCCAGGAGCCTCGATGGCTGAATACGACCCACAGCACCAGCGAGCTGACGATCAAGCCTACGATGAGAACCGTAGTATCGGCTCGTGAGCCAGTTAAGGTTTTTTTGGCAAATAAGGTTTCCATGGCATGCCCTCTTTTCAGCGAGGCAGGGCAGAGTGTTTGGAATATCCGAGCATCTGATCGTAAAGATCATGGCGTCGGTCTCTTTGCAGATCGTTGAGATTGTTCCAGATCGGTGCGCTGCGGGCGCTGGTGATGTCGATATCGGCGAACAAAATCTCCTGACGATTTGCCGATGCTACTGCGCCGATCGGCCAGCCATTGGTTCCTGCGATCAGCGAGCATCCAAGGTAGCGCGCATCCCGCTCCTCACCGATGCGGCTGGCGGCAGCGATAAACACGTTGTTCACATGGGCTGCTGTCATCGTCAAATACGACGCCATGCACTTTCCGGCGTCATCGAAAAGAGGTGGTGGCGTCCACACCCAGTTGTTCAGACTGCAAATGATATCGGCACCTTGCTGACTGAGAATGCGCGGTACCTCTGGGAACCAGATGTCCCAGCAAATCAGCAGGCCGATGCGACCAATCGGCGTTTCGAATACCGGAAATCCTGTATCTCCAGGGGTGAACCAGAGTTTTTCCAGGTTCCACAAATGGGCCTTGCGGTACTTGCCTATAAACCCACCGGGACCTATCAATACCGCGGTGTTGAACAGCTGCATCCCGTCGATCTCGCTAAGACCGGCCACCAGATACACGTTGTGCTGACGGGCAAAATCTATCCACTCCCGCATGCTCTGCCCGCTGGGTACCGTCTCCGCATGATCAAAGGCGTCTTGGCGACTGCTGAAGAAGTACCCGCAGTTGGAAAGCTCGGGCAGTACGATCAGATTGGCACCGCCGTTTGCTGCTTCGGTGGCCAGCACGAGGCTCTGGCGTAGGTTTTCACTTCGATTGCGCACGCCCACCTGGGGATCGAACTGAATGACGGCGACGCGGGCAGGGCTTGTTGGTTCGCTCATGGGTTGACCTCTTATTTTTATGCAACCAAAGCTGGTTGGATGTTTATAAAAGGCGATGAGATGTTTGGAGAAAAGTCGGATGGTTCCTGCTGCGTTGTAGTTAAGTTCTCTAACTCTGATTTAGCGGTCTGTGCTGAAACCACACTCCGAGGAATAAGTCCTTGAAGGGAGAACGGTTGTAGCCAAGCAACTGATCCGCACGACGCGGAGTACGTTGGCGCCAAGGCTTTTTGTGGAGAGGGAGCAAACTCCCTCTCCACGGAGGCCGATTGTGCCTTTAGCGCGGCTGCATACACTCCAGTGACCGATCCACCATCACACTGGCCATGTCCGCCAGGTGCATGGCGGAAAGCATCAGCGTGTATGAGTACCGTCCAGTTGATCACCAGCCTTCTGTGCTGCAACGGTGGCGCAACGCAGCACATTGCTGGCGTGGGTCAGGGCGTTTTCGAAGCTGAGGTCTGGGGTAGTGGTGAAAAATTGCGGTTCTGGGGCGGGCGGGGACGATTTGGTCCATGGGTTTAACCCCTGATCTAAATGGTTCCCACGCAGAACATGCGGGCGTTCAGTGGTTCTCTTGCACTTGCCAATCCCACCCAATTCTGGGAAAAACCCACCCTCTACGCCTTCAACGAGAACCCCCATGAGCAACAACGAACTCCAGATCACCGACACCCGCCCTGGCACCGGCAAAGCCGTCGTCAAGGGCGCGCTGATCACCACTCAATACACAGGCACCTTGGAAGATGGCACGGTGTTCGATTCGTCTTGGGAGCGGGGCAAGCCGTTCCAGTGTGTGATCGGTACCGGTCGTGTCATCAAAGGTTGGGACCAGGGCTTGATGGGCATGCAGGTGGGTGGTGTGCGTACGTTGTACGTGCCGGCGCATCTGGCTTATGGCGAGCGCTCCATGGGCGCGCATATCAAGCCCAACAGCAATCTGCGCTTTGAGATCGAGTTGTTGGAAGTACTGACGCGGGATGAATGAGAAGAGTCGAGCGATATGGATATCAACTGCACCATCAAGGACGTTTATATAGTTGAACTGGGGGCCGGCGATGAGGCTGAGCTCCAGCGTTTTTTTGAGCGGGCGCCGGATTACTTCATGGCGGTTAACGGCGAGCCTGCCAGGCCAACCGAAGCGCACGAAGCGTTGCAGAACCAGCTTCCGCCGGGCTGGCGTTGCAGCCGGATCTACTGGTTGGGTTGTCGCGGTGCGGACGGGCAACTGGTCGCCGTAGTGAATATTGCGGCCGATTTGCTCGCAGATGGCGTATGGCATATCGGTCTGCTGCTGGTAGATGCCCGTTTTCATGGCACTGGACTGGCGCAGCAGGTGCATGCGGATCTTCAAGCGTGGGCGATCGAAAATGGCGCTCGGTGGCTGCGGCTGACAGTGGTTGTTGGCAATTCCAAGGCCGAGCGTTTCTGGCCGAAGCTCGGCTATGTCGAGGTGCGCACCCGCGAGGGAATCAGGATGGGCCGCCAGGTGAACCATGTGTCGATCCAGGTCAAGGTTCTGGCCGAAGGGCAGCTTGATGGGTATCTGGCATTGGTTGCCCAGGATCGCGCCCTCCCACATTTTGATCCTCAGTGAGCTCAGGAAAACGCCTACCTGAACCCATCCTGAAGAATCTTCTTATTCATCATGCGGAAACTTTCCTACGGTTTACTCTCCTGAAGTCGGGGCGTAAGCTTCGCGCGTTTTCATCAATAGCGGAGACCCTCAGTGGGTACTTGTTCGAGTGACAGTAGTCGGCCGGTTTCGGTAACCGGCATAGGCTTGGCAAGGTAACGCGCATTTATCCGATGCCGTTGTCTCGCCATCAAAGCGAGAAGCGGCATCCCGACAGCGGCCAGTTCTGGTGCTGTCTCGATCCTCTTTCATCGACGCTGACCAGCACCTGAGTGACCTCAGGATGCTACGGACGCGCCTGCCTTTTGCGGCGGGCGGGCCAAGCTGACTGCGCCTGTCTGACAGGCGTGGTGCGCAGCGGCAGTACCTGCACGACGGTTTTTCCTCGCGCAGGAGTAACACCATGAACCTCACTCTGTTGAAAGAGTTCTTCGCCGGCTTCCTGCGGACCCGGCACATCGCCCGGCACTTCCGTCGCCTGGCCATGCTCGAAACCGTCACCGACGCCAGCGTCAGCCGCGAAGTGCCGCCGACCCTGGCGCAAACCCTGGTGGCCGCGGCCAACAGCAGCACCACGCAATTGCTCGGCACGTTGGGCAGCCATGCCGAGGGCTTGAACACCCAGGAAGCCGATGCCCTGCGTGTGCAACACGGCCTCAATGAAGTCGAGCACGAGCAGCCGCTGCCGTGGTGGGTGCATCTGTGGCACTGCTACAAAAACCCCTTCAACCTGTTGCTGACCTTGCTGGCGGTGATCTCCTGGCTGACCGAAGACATGAAGGCCGCCACGGTGATTTTCTCCATGGTGGTGCTCTCGACGCTGCTGCGTTTCTGGCAGGAGGCCAAGTCGAACAAGGCCGCCGATGCCTTGAAAGCCATGGTCAGCAACACCGCCACGGTGCTGCGTCGTGATGAGGCCAAGCGCGTCGAGTTGCCGATCAAGCAGTTGGTGCCCGGCGACCTGATCGTGCTGTCGGCCGGCGACATGATTCCCGCCGATTGCCGCGTGCTCAGTGCCAAGGACCTGTTTGTGAGCCAGGCGGCGATGACCGGTGAGTCGATGCCGGTGGAGAAGTTCGCCCAGCATCAAAACGCCAATACCCGCAATCCTCTGGATCTGGACAACATCCTGTTCATGGGCACCAACGTGGTGTCCGGTGCGGCGACGGCGGTGATCCTGACCACCGGCAACAACACCTACTTCGGTGCCCTGGCCCAGCGCGTGACCGCCACTGATCGCGCTACCACCTCGTTCCAGCATGGGGTGAACAAAGTCAGTTGGTTGCTGATCCGCTTTATGTTTGTGATGGCGCCGTTGGTGCTGTTTATCAACGGCTTCACCAAGGGCGACTGGACCGAGGCGCTGCTGTTCGCGCTGTCGATTGCCGTGGGTCTGACCCCGGAAATGCTGCCGATGATCGTCACGTCCACCCTGGCCAAGGGCGCGGTGTTTTTGTCGCGCAAGAAGGTCATCGTCAAGCGCCTGGACGCGATCCAGAACTTCGGCGCGATGGACGTGCTGTGCACCGACAAGACCGGCACCCTGACCCAGGACAAGATTTTCCTGGCGCGCCATGTGGATGTGTGGGGTGAAGAATCCGACGACGTATTGGAAATGGCCTACCTCAACAGCTACTACCAGACTGGCCTGAAGAACCTGCTGGACGTGGCGGTGCTGGAACATGTGGAGGTGCATCGCGAGCTTAAAGTCGGCACCGCCTTCCATAAGGTCGACGAGATCCCATTCGACTTCAACCGCCGCCGTATGTCGGTGGTCGTCGCCGAGCAAGGCTTGCCGCACCTGCTGATCTGCAAGGGCGCCGTGGAGGAGATCCTCTCGGTGTGCAACAGCGTGCGCCACGGCGATACCAATGAAGCACTCACCGATGAGCTGTTGGCGCGCATTCGCCATGTGACCGCAGCGTTCAATGAAGAAGGCCTGCGTGTGGTGGCCGTGGCTGCGCAACCGATGGAACCTGGGCGCGACACCTACAGCTTGGCAGATGAGAACAACCTGACATTGATCGGCTATGTGGCCTTCCTCGACCCGCCCAAGGAAAGCACCGCGCCTGCGCTGAAAGCCCTGAAAGCCCACGGTGTTGCGGTCAAAGTACTGACCGGTGATAACGAACTGGTCACTGCAAAAATCTGCCGCGAAGTGGGATTGGAGCAACAAGGTCTGTTGATGGGCAACGACATCGAAGACATGACTGACGCTGAGTTGGCCAGGGCCGTGGAAACCACCAATGTGTTCGCCAAGCTGACGCCCAGCCATAAGGAGCGCATCGTGCGCCTGCTCAAGGCCAACGGGCATGTGGTGGGTTTCATGGGCGACGGCATCAACGATGCACCGGCGCTGCGCACGGCGGACATCGGTATTTCGGTGGACAGCGCGGTGGACATCGCCAAGGAAGCGGCCGACATCATCCTGTTGGAAAAGAGCCTGATGGTCCTGGAGGAGGGCGTGCTGGAGGGCCGCCGCACTTTTGCCAACATGCTCAAGTACATCAAAATGACCGCCAGCTCCAACTTCGGCAACGTGTTCTCGGTGCTGGTGGCGAGTGCGTTTATCCCGTTTCTGCCGATGCTGCCGATGCACCTGCTCGTGCAAAACCTGCTGTATGACATTTCCCAGATTGCGATCCCGTTCGACCACGTCGATGACGAGATGCTGGCCAAGCCGCAACGCTGGCAGCCGGGGGATGTGGGGCGCTTCATGCTGTTTTTCGGGCCTATCAGTTCGATCTTTGACATCACCACGTTCGCACTCATGTGGTACGTGTTCGATGCCAACACACCAGACCATCAGACGCTGTTCCAGTCGGGCTGGTTTGTGGTGGGGCTGCTGACCCAGACGCTGATCGTGCACATGATTCGCACCCCGAAAATCCCGTTCCTGCAAAGCCGTGCGGCGATGCCGTTGATGGTGATGACGGGCGTGATCATGGCCGTGGGGATTTTCCTGCCAATGGGCCCGCTGGCGCACTACTTCAAGTTACAGGCGCTGCCGTCGCTGTACTTTGTGTTTTTGCCGGTGATCCTGCTGGCGTACATGGCGCTGACCCAAGCGGTGAAGGGCTATTACATCCGTAAGTTTGGCTGGCAATGAATAGGGAAGCTCTCCTATGCAAGCAATCAACAACATCAACCTCAACTCCCTGATTGACACCCTGGTCAGCCTCACCGCCGCGTTTATCCTCGGTGGCCTGATCGGTTTCGAGCGCCAGTACCGGCAGCGCACGGCGGGCCTGCGCACCAATGTGCTGGTGGCGGTGGGGGCAGCGATTTTTGTCGACATGGCCAACCGACTCGGTGGGGCGGAAGGCGCGGTGCGAGTGGTTGCGTATGTGGTGTCGGGCATCGGCTTTCTTGGTGCCGGCGTGATCATGCGCGAAGAAGGCAATGTGCGTGGCCTCAATACCGCCGCCACGCTGTGGGCGTCGGCGGCCGTGGGGGCGTGTGCCGGTGCCGACCTGGTGCTCGAAGCGTTGCTGGGCACGCTGTTTGTGCTGGCGGCCAATACCTTGCTGCGGCCAATCGTCAATAACATCAACCGCCAGCCGCTGGATGTGGTGTCGGCGGAAGTCACCAACATCCTGTATGTGATTGCCCGACGTACCCAGCAAACCGCGGTATTGGCGTTGCTGGAATCCGAACTCGCGCGCTGTAACTACCCTGCCAGTGATGTCGACGTGCGTCCGTTCGGCACCGAGGAGGTGGAAATCGAAGCCACACTGGCGGTGACGTCGGTCGACGGTGACGAGTTGGACGCCCTGGTGGTGCGGATTTCCAGGTCGACGCTGGTGGTACAGGCCTTCTGGAGCCCGAGTACCACCGAGTAACGTTCGATGACTCAACCTTGCTGTGCCGAGGAAAAGTCCTACATTTAGTCGAGATTATCCCTTCATTGGAAAAAACAGTCGGTTGTTAAGGTTGCGCGCTTGCGCCTGCTCAGGAATCAAGGCGCGGCTTTACGTGTTTACTGTTTTTTTCAAAAGGAGGGGCCTTTACTGCCTGAGTTGTAGTAGGGAGTAATCAGCACCGTTTGTCGGAACTGTTACTTTTCACAGGTAGTTGGGTCTCGCGTGATATGTAAGCGTACTGATCTTCTCAGGGGAGTCTTATGAGCAACAAAGCTTTAATAGTGGATGACCACCCTTTTATACGCGCCACCGTCAAATATCTGCTGAAGCAGGAGGGCTTCGACAAAATCTACCAGGCGGGTAACGGCGCTGACGCCATGCAGATTGCTCGCGAAACCCGCCCTGACCTAATCATTCTTGACCTGGCGATGCCTAAGCTCGGTGGGTTGGAGGTGATCAGCCGGATCAAGGCGCTGGAGCTGCCTTGCAGGATCCTGGTGCTGACCTCTTATCTGGCGGTGTTCTTTTCGACTCGTTGCATGCGCGCTGGTGCGATGGGGTTTGTCGCCAAGACAGGTGAACTTGATGAGCTGCAGAAGGCGATCAGGGCGATCAGGTCTGGCTACAGTTGCTTCCCCAGCCTGCCCACCAGTTCGGTGCGTCGCGACGATTTGCAGTCCACTGAGCAGGAGTTGGTGGCGGCGCTGTCTGACCGCGAATTGACGGTGTTGCAAAAGCTGGCGCTGGGCCTGGGTAACAAGGAGATCGCCGAGGACATGCTGTTGAGCCATAAGACCATCAGTACCTACAAAACGCGGCTCAAGGAGAAGTTGCGCATGTTCTCGGTGGTTCATCTGTCCAAGTTTGCCCAGCGCAATCATCTGATCTGAAATGATTACCTCCCGGCTGGCGAAACACGCGGCCATCCTGCTGATGGGGCTGTTGCCTTGGGCGGCGATGGCCATCGAAGCACCCCGCGACCTGAGACTGCTGGGTCACTCCACTTTTGCAAACCCTTCTGTAGTGTTGGACGAGGCCGACTGGCGCTGGCTGCGCGAGCGGCGCACGCTGTCGATGGGCGTGTCGGCCCCTGATTTCGCCCCCTTTGACCTGAGCAGCAACAACGATGAATTGGAGGGCATCACCGCCGATTATGCGGCACTGGTCGCCCAGGCACTGAATGTCTCGATCGACGTGAAGCGGTACGACACCCGCGATGAGGTGATCGATGCCCTCAAGGCCGGCGAGGTGGATTTTGTCGGGTCGGCCAATGGCTATGAGGCGGCTGACTCGGAGTTGGTACTGTCCCGTTCTTACGCCAATGACCAACCTGCGCTGGTAACGCGCGCAGGGGAAAGCCAGGCGCTGAAAGCTGACCTTTCGGGTAAGCGCGTGGCGATGCTCTACCACTACATGCAGCCCGACGCCGTTCAGACGTTTTATCCCAATGCACAGTTGCTCTTATTTGCCTCGGCCTTCGAAGCCATAGGTGCTGTCGCGTTCGGCCAGGCCGATGTGTACCTGGGGGACGCTATCAGCACTCGTTATTTGATCAACAAGAACCACCTCAACAACGTGCGCATGGCGGATTTTTCCGCACTGGAGGTCAACCCTTTCGGGTTCGCATTCGCCAAGGACAATACACGCCTGTTGGGCATCATCAACGCTGCTTTGGCCGACGTTCCGGCCAGCCAGCAGCTGGAAATCCTACGTCGTTGGAGTGCCGGTGGCAGCGGGTTTCTGGAGGCGGATCAGCTGCGCTTGAGTGAAAGCGAGCAACGCTGGCTGGAGAAGAACCCTCGGGTGAAAATCGCGGTGCTCGACAAGTTTGTGCCGCTGTCTTTTTTCAACGGGCAGGGGCAATTCGAAGGGTTGAGCGCCGAAGTACTGTCGCGCATCAGTTTGCGCACAGGCTTGAAGTTCGATGTGGAGCGCGGCAGTTCGCTGCCCGCGCAAATTGATCAGGCCAGCGCCGGTCGTGTGGACATGCTGGCGGTCGTCACCCCGAGTGCCGAGCGCTCCGAAAAGATCCGTTTTACCCGACCTTACCTGTCCAACCCCTATGTGTTGGTGGTGCGTGCCGACGACGAGCAACTGGTGACCCTGGAAGATATGCCCGGCAAGCGCCTGGCAATCGTTAGCGGCGACAGCCTGGTCGCACAAATCGCCAAGGACTATCCCAATATCGGGTTTGTCGACGCGCAGAACCCTGAGCAGGCAATGGAATGGGTGGCCAATGGCAGCGTCGATGCGACGGCGGTTTCGCTGATCAGCGCGCGCTACATGATCGCGCGCCATTACCTTAAACGTTTGCGTATCACCAGTACGGTCGGGAGGGAGCCTGCGCGGATTACGTTTGGAGTCAACCGCAGCGAACTGGAGTTGTACTCGATCCTCGACAAGGCGTTGTTGAGCATTTCACCCGAAGAAATGGATGAGCTGACCAACCATTGGCGCAGCGAGATCATCATCGAAGACAACTACTGGATGCGTCACCGCAATATGATTATCCAAGGGTTCGGCTTAGCCGCGCTGCTGTTGCTGGTGACGCTGGGCTGGGTGTTCTACCTGCGTAATCTGATTCGCAAACGCGCCCAGGCCGAACGTGCTTTGAGCGACCAGATGCGTTTTATGAGTGTGCTGATTGATGGCACGCCGCACCCCATTTATGTGCGTGATCGCCTGGGTCGCTTGATGGCCTGCAATAACGCCTATCTCGATGTATTCGGGTTCAAGTTGGAAGACGTCATCGGTAAGACAGTGGTGGAAACCGATACAGGTAACCCGCCCCAGGCCCGTTCGTTTCATGCCGATTATTTGCGTTTGATGGAGTTGGGTGAGCCGCAGATCCATGACCGCGTGCTCAAGGTGCCGGGTGGTGGCGTTCTGACCATTTACCAGTGGATGCTCCCGTACCGCGATAGCAATGGCAGTGTCGTGGGCATGATTGCGGGCTGGGTGGATGTCAGCGAGCGCCAGCGCTTGTTGCGCCAGTTGCAGGAAGCGAAGGAGGAGGCTGACGCGGCCAATCGTGCCAAGACTACGTTCCTGGCGACCATGAGTCATGAAATCCGCACTCCCATGAACGCAGTGATCGGCATGATCGAGCTGGCGCTGAAGAATGCCGAACAGGGCAGGGCTGACCGGGATGCGCTGGAGGTCGCGTCGGTGGCGTCCCGGGGCATGCTGGAGTTGATCGGCGATATTCTCGACATTGCACGGATCGAATCCGGCCACCTTTCCCTTAGCCTGGAGCCAGCCAATCTGCACGAACTGTTGGCCTCCGTGGCGCGGGTGTTTGAGGGGTTGGCGAGGGACAAGGGCCTGTTGCTGCGAGTGGAACTTGACCCTTTGATAGATCGACCCGTGATCGTCGACCCGCTGCGCTTCAAGCAGGTGGTGTCCAATTTATTGGGCAATGCGATCAAGTTCACCGCCTCCGGTCAAGTGTCGCTGGGCGCCCAGGGCGTACCTGTGTTGGACAGTGACCAACTGAACGTGCGGTTGTGGGTGGAGGATTCGGGCATTGGCATCAGCGCCGAAGACCAGCAGCGCTTGTTCAACCCCTTTATCCAAGGCAGTAATAATGAGCAGCCAGGGCGAAGTGGGTCGGGTCTGGGGTTGGTGATCAGCCGTAACCTGTGCGAGATGATGGGCGGTCAACTGCATTTGAGTAGCGTGCTGGGCAAGGGCACGCGAGTGGACGTGACATTGGCGCTTGCGATGACCACCGCCCTGCCGGTCTCTGCACCGGTCCCGCATATACCGCCTGCCCGTGGGTTAAACATTCTGGTGGTGGATGATTACCCAGCCAACCGCTTGTTACTGGCTCGACAACTGAGTTTTCTAGGGCATCGCATCACTTCGGCAGAGGACGGTGCCCAAGGATTTGCACTGTGGCAGGCCGGACATTTTGATGGCGTGATCACCGATTGCAATATGCCCTTCAAGGACGGTTACGCGTTGGCGCGTGACATTCGTGCACAAGAGCACCAGCTTGGGTTGACGCCGTGCCTGTTACTTGGGTTCACCGCCAACGCACTGCCGCAAGAGGCTGAACGCTGCCGGCAAGCAGGCATGGACGGTTGCCTGTTTAAACCTACCGGCCTTGAGGACTTGCGCTTGGCCTTGGCACCACGGACCGCCGGAGTCGCCACGGATAACGCCGGAGCAGCGTTTGATTTAAGCCCGCTGCTCACGCTGACGCAGGGCGATGACGATGCTCTCAGCGAACTGCTGACGCCTTTACTGGACAGCCTCGAAGAGGACCGTGCTTTGCTGTCGACGCTGAAAGGGCAAGGCGCTTTCGCCAAGCTTCACGACCTGGCTCATCGTGTCAAAGGAGGCGCGCGCTTGGTCAAGGCTGAGGTGCTGACCTCCTGCTGCGAGACCTTGGAGGGCGCATGTGAGCGGCGTGATAGGGGAGCGTTGGACGCTGCAGTTGAGTCCGTAGACGCGGCCATCGAACAGTTGCAGCACAGCCTGAGTCGTTATGGCAATCAGGCTTGACTGAGGAGGAGGGCCATTCGGTTGATTTGGGAGAACTCCTACGCGAAGCGGGAATATGCCTGATTTTGTCTTCGGGATATGTCTGGAAAATAGGCGGCGCTCACTGACGAGCGCTGCCTGCCCAGGTGTTTGCCATGCCGAACAAAGCACTGACCATCCTGATTGCTGATGAACAACACCTGCAACGGTTGTACATCGAAAAAATGCTCAATCAGTTGGGGTACCACCGGATCGTGCCGGTACAAACCTTCGAAGAAGTCCAGATACTCACGGCTATCCCAGCCGAACCCTTTGACGTGCTGATTATCAGCGCGGGTTTGATAACCCATGGCTGCGGGCCCCAGCCCCAGGTGCGCCATGTACTGGTCTACGATCACCTGGATTTGGGGGCACCCTGCGGCGCAACATCGGCGGTGGTGGTACGGCTTCCCGGTGTGCCGGACAACGTTAATCTCGAACATTTCATGGACATTATCGACCCACCCGAGGCCACGGTCGGCCTGCGGGTGTTGCCGTGGCTGCGCGAATTATCGCGCAAAACGGTGGCCGGGGTTTAGTCCCACTTCGGCGCGATGCCCTTGGGGCTGGTCAAGCGGTGGCCACGTTCCAGCCCGGCAATCTGCGCCATATCGGCAGGGCTCAAGGTCAGCTGCATGGCCTTGAGGTTGCTTTCCAGATTGGCGTGTTTGGTTGACGAAGGGATGACCGCGTAACCCAACTGCATGGCCCAGGCCAGGGCGACTTGCGCCGGGGTGGCTTGGTGGTGCTCCGCGATCTGCTGGATCACGGGGTCTTTGAGCACTTCGCCGTAAGCCAGAGTCATGTACGAGGTGATCTGGATACCGTTGGCGGTGGCAAAATCCACGACGTGCTGGTTTTGCAGGTAGGGGTGCAGTTCGATTTGGTTGGTAGCGATGTGCTCGGCGCCCACGGCTGCGATGGCCTGCTTCATCAGGTCGATGGTGAAGTTGGAAATACCAATCTGGCGCGTCAGGCCCATTCGTTTGGCTTCCAGCAGCTGCCCCATGAACTCGGCGACGGGCACTTGGTCTTCCGGCGATGGCCAGTGGATCAGGGTCAGGTCCAGGTAGTCGGTCTTGAGCTTGCGCAGGCTTTCCTTGAGGCTTGGGATCAGTTGGCCTTCGGCGAAATTGGCGATCCAGATCTTGCTGGTGATAAACAGCTCATCCCTAGGGATGCCACTGTCGGCGATAGCTTGGCCGACGTCTGCTTCGTTCTCGTAGATTTGCGCGGTGTCGATGGCGCGGTAGCCCAGTTCAAGGCCGGTGCTGACGGAGTCGATTACCACTTGGCCTTGCAGGCGAAAGGTGCCGAGGCCGAAGGCGGGGACTTTTTGCGTGAGGATAGACATCAGTAACTCCATTAGGGCTGTAGGCAATGGAGTCAAGTATCCCCTCGTCGTTCCTTCGCAAACACAGTCGAATCCGAAAAGGACTCTTGACTGAATGTCACGAATGGCAAGTGTGTGGGGCTGGGGCATGAGGCGCTGTACCCACTGTAGCAGCGCCTTGAACGATCAATCTTAAGCGCGCAGGCGCTCGGCAGCCGCTCGCAACAACTGCTCGGTGGCGGTCCAGCCCAGGCAGCCGTCTGTCACTGACACACCGTATTTCATCGAAGGGCTCAACGGCTGGCAGCCTTCGAACAAATGGCTTTCGAGCATCATGCCGATCAGCGAGGTGCCACCCTGCAAGCGTTGCTCCAGCACGTCATTGAAGACGGCCGGCTGACGCAGTGGATCCTTGCCGCTGTTAGCGTGGCTGCAATCGACCATGATCCGTGGCATGACCTTGGATTGGGTCAGGCCGTGCTTCACCTCAGCCACGCTCTGAGCATCGTAGTTCGGCCCACGGTGACCACCGCGCAGCACCAGGTGGGTATCGGGGTTACCTGAGGTCTGAATGATGGCCGGGTGGCCCTGGCTATCGACGCCGAAGTGACGGTGCGGATGGGACGCCGAACGCATGGCGTCACAGGCAATCGCGACGCCGCCGTCGGTGCCGTTCTTGAAGCCCACGGGCATGCCCAGGCCGCTGGCCATTTCGCGGTGGATCTGCGATTCCGTGGTGCGCGCGCCAATCGCCACCCAACTGAGCAGGTCATCGAAGTAGCCGGCGGCCATGGGTTGCAGCAGTTCAGTGGCGACGGGCAGGCCCAGGCGCAGCATCTCGCGCATCAGTTCGCGTGACAGGGTTAAACCGGCGGCCATGTCATCACTGCCATCCAGGCGAGGATCGTAGGCCAGGCCTTTCCAGCCGATCGTCGTGCGTGGTTTTTCGACGTAGGCGCGGATCACCAGCAACATCTGGTCACTGACCTCAAGGGCCAGTTTCTTCAGGTTGCGGGCGTATTCCATGGCCGATTCCGGGTCGTGGATCGAGCATGGGCCGACGATCACCAGCAAGCGGGAATCTTCGCCATTGAGGATGGCGCGCACGGCTTGGCGATGGGCGTGGATCTGTTCAGTGAGGAACGGGCTGAGGGGCAGTTGGTGCTTGAGCTCAAGGGAGCTGGGCAGACGCTGGGTCAGGGTTTCATTGGCGCAAGTCAGAGCGGCAACGGGTAGAGCGGCGACGGAGGAGTTCATATTCAAGGCTTCCTGGTCAAGCGGCGGGCTATTCCCGCGCGCTTGGCCTACTGGGGTGTTCGACAATTGGCCGTATCGGCTACGTGTGTTGGCTTGCCACCAATAGGTGACCGATCGGAGGCGGCAGGCTGTCCCGAGCGGAGCTTGCTAAATCGCCATGCAGTGCAAGTGTCGTAGCGGTAATAGGTGGCGTAGTTCATGTCGTGATTCCTTTAAGTGTTCTTGACCAAGTTGAAAAGTGTATGGAGGCCTGAAAAACAAAACCCCCGGTCGGGGAGCCGACCGGGGGTTAGATTTCTCTGGTAGGCGACCCCTTGAGTAGTGGGCGCCGATTTCAGGTATCAGGCGCGCCAGTGGCTAAACCAATACCCAAAATAAAAGCTGACCAGTGCGCTCGAACCGTTCACACGGGTAGCCGACACCGAGCGCTGGGCGCTGGCAGCAGGGCAAACCTGAGTGTGGGTGAGTTGCAACATGGTGTGTCTCCAAATGATGGTCGGAGCTTACTAGAGGCAAGCAGGGAGATTCAATCAGTAATTTCTATTGTATGGGGGTACTTACGGCTATGGGGTGAGTGCCGATATGCTGGTCACACTCACATACCGATTGCTTGGACGCGACCATGACTGCCTTCAGCCTTGCTGCTGCTCAATCCATTTCCATTGCGGGCGATGTGCCGGCCAACATCGAACGCCATCTGGCATTTATGCGTGCTGCAGCGGAGCAGGGGGTGCAATTGCTGGTGTTCCCCGAGCTGTCGTTGACGGGCTATGAGCCGTCGCTCGCCGCTGAACTGGCGATTGCGCCAGAGGATCGGGTGCTGGCGCCCTTGCGTGAAATGGCGCAGGAGCTGCGACTGACGGCGGTGGTGGGTATGCCGATCCGACTGGCGCCAGAGGCGGGTGTGTTGATCGGTGCTCTGGTGCTGGGCGCGGACGGCTCCCTGGCGGTCTATACCAAGCAACATCTGCATGACGGCGAAGAAGCCGCGTTTGTCCCAGGGCAGGGCGGTGCTGTTGTTGAATTTGGGGCTGACCGGATTTCACTGGCGGTGTGTGCAGACTTTTCCCACGCCAGTCATCCGCGTGCTGCGGCGCAAGCGGGCGCCACTGTCTATGCCGCCGGTGTGCTGATCAGTGAAGGCGGCTACACAACTGACAGTGCGCTGCTCCAAGGCTACGCCGCTGAATATGGCTTGCTGGTGTTGATGGCGAATCATGGTGGGCCTTCGGGTAGCTGGGCCTGCGCGGGTCGCAGTGCGATCTGGGCCGCCGATGGCAGTTTGCTTGCTGTTGTGCCCGGGGTAGGGAATGCGCTGCTGATCGCGAGTCGCCACGCCGAGCGTTGGGCCAGCCAAGTGATAGCTCTGTAAATGGCCTTTCACCTGCGCGCTGCGACCGACCAGGACCTGTCCTTTGCACGAACGCTGACCCAACAAGCCATGGCCCGCTATTACGTTCAGTACGGGTTGTGGTGGTCCAACGATGGCTTCGACACCGCGTGGGCAGGTCGGGAAAACTGGCTGATTTGCCGGGACGACACCGTTTTGGGGTTTATCAGTCTGAGCCGTGATAGCCGGGCGCTCTACATTCGGGAGTTGCATCTGCTCGAAGACTGTCGCGGGATCGGCGCCGGGAGTTGGGTATTGGCGCAGATGACGCTCAAGGCGCAGGTGCTGGGCCTGTTGCGCCTGACCGTGTTCAAGACGAATCCGGCCAAAAAACTCTATCTGCGTATGGGATTCAATATCGTGGGAGAAGAAGACTACTTCTTGCGTATGGAGCGTGTCTGCAGCTAAACCATGCGTTCAATCCTAATAAGCGCATACTGGCTTCAGGAGTTGACTTCCTGATCGGCGTTTTGGCCATCAGCCTCAGAAAGGATAATCCCTTCTTTCATACCCAAAAGGACCGCTACCTTGTGGGCCTCCCCACGCCGTCCCTTTTTGCGCCCAGCGAGCACTTGATAGGTGGTTGCCGGATCGACGCCATGTTCTCGAGCGAACGCTTGAACTGACTTGCCTTGGTGTTCCAGCCAGGCCTTGGCTTGTGCTGCGGTACGGATTCCGGGCATAGTTCAAAACCGTTCAAGTTTGTTTAAATAAGGGATGAGAGTGTCACCTCTTGGGGTGTGCCAAACAGGATCATACATCCAAATGAGTGGAATCGGTTTGCGTTTGAGGCAAGAAAGGGAGCGACTTGGTCTGTCGCAAAAAGTATTTGGTGAAATCGGAGGCGTTGAAGCCAACGCACAAGGTAAATACGAAAGTGGAGGACGTGCACCTAAAGCGGACTACTTGTCTCGCGTCGCCGCGAGAGGTGTGGATGTGCTGTACGTTTTGACTGGCGCAGCCACGCCGATTCAATTGGAAAACCTGAGCCACATCGAAGAGAAGGTACTCGGGGATTACCGCGCAATGTTCAAGGAAGACCAGGCTGCGATCCGTCGCCTGACCTCTACTTTGGCCGAGCATTCATCTTCGATGAATGGAAAAGCCAAGCCAAACCCCCAGGATTCCTGACGCTTCGCCCAGCAAATTGAGCCATCCGCCTCCCGGCGGGTGGTCGTCGCTTAACCAAACTCCATATATATGACGCGTGCAACTAGGTCTGCGCCTTGGTTTTTTGCTAAGGTGTTCGGCAACCTATAAGACCATTTCGCGAGGTGTCTGCTTGATTAGGGTGCTAGTAGTCGATGACCATGATCTCGTTCGTACAGGCATTACACGAATGCTGGCTGACATCGATGGCCTGCAAGTAGTCGGCCAGGCCGAGTCGGGGGAGGAATCCCTGATTAAGGCCCGGGAGTTGAAACCCGATGTGGTGTTGATGGACGTCAAGATGCCTGGGATCGGCGGTCTTGGTGCAACGACCAAATTGCTGCGCAGCCATCCGGACATCAAAGTCGTGGTGGTGACTGTGTGCGAGGAAGACCCGTTCCCGACACGTCTGCTGCAGGCTGGTGCTGCGGGTTACCTCACTAAAGGGGCAGGCTTGGCGGAAATGGTCCAAGCCATTCGCCTGGTGTTTGCCGGCCAGCGCTACATCTGCCCGCAGATTGCTCAGCAGTTGGCCATCAAGTCCTTCCAGCCTGTCAGCGACTCGCCGTTTGATGCACTGTCGGAGCGGGAAATCCAGATCGCCTTGATGATCGTCGGTTGCCAGAAGGTCCAGACGATCTCCGACAAACTGTGCCTCTCACCCAAGACCGTTAATACCTACCGCTATCGCATTTTCGAGAAGCTCGCCATCAGCAGTGATGTTGAATTGACCCTGCTCGCGGTGCGCCACGGCATGGTGGACGCCAGCGCCTGACATGACCACACCGTTTGATTCGAGTGCCTTTCTCTCAACCTGCAGTGGCCGCCCTGGCGTGTACCGCATGTTCGACAGCGAGGCCCGCCTGCTTTACGTCGGCAAAGCCAAGAACCTGAAAAATCGTCTGGCGAGCTATTTTCGCAAGAGCGGTCTCGCGCCGAAAACTGCCGCCCTGGTAGCGCGCATCGCCCAGGTCGAAACCACCATCACCGCCAATGAGACCGAAGCGCTGTTGCTTGAGCAGACGCTGATCAAGGAATGGCGGCCGCCCTACAACATTTTGCTGCGTGACGATAAATCCTACCCCTATGTGTTTTTATCGGACGGTAATTTCCCGCGCCTGAGCATTCACCGCGGGGCGAAGAAGGCGAAGGGCAAGTACTTCGGGCCTTATCCCAGCGCTGGGGCAATTCGTGAAAGCTTGAGCCTGCTGCAGAAAACCTTTTTTGTGCGCCAGTGTGAAGACAGTTTCTACAAGAATCGCACGCGGCCTTGCCTGCAATATCAGATCAAACGCTGCAAGGCGCCCTGTGTGGGCTTGGTGGAACCGTCGGAGTACGCCGAGGATGTGCGCCATTCGGTGATGTTCCTAGAAGGACGCAGCAATGCGCTCACCGATGAGCTATCGGCAGCCATGGAGCAGGCGGCGAGTACCCTGGATTTTGAGCGGGCTGCGGAGCTACGCGACCAGATCTCCTTGCTGCGCCGTGTCCAGGACCAACAAAGCATGGAAGGTGGCACCGGCGACGTTGACGTGATCGCGGCCTTCGTCAACCCGGGCGGCGCTTGTGTGCACCTGATCAGTGTGCGCGGCGGGCGAGTGCTCGGCAGCAAGAACTTCTTCCCGCAGACCGGTATCGACGAGGAAGTGGCCGAAGTCATGGCCGCCTTCCTGGGCCAGTACTACGTGAGCAGCCCTGAGCGCGACCTGCCGTCGGAGCTGATCGTCAACGTAGTGCACGAAGACTTCCCCACCTTGATCGAGGCGATCCACGAACTGCGTGGCCGCGAGCTGGACATCAGCCACCGCGTACGCGGCACCCGCGCGCGTTGGCAGCAATTGGCGGTGACCAATGCCGAGCAGGCCCTGAGTGCGCGCCTGGCCAACCGACAGCATGTGGCCGCACGTTTCGACGCCCTGGCCGAAGTCCTCAATCTGGACGAGCCACCACAGCGTCTGGAGTGCTACGACATCAGCCACTCCAGCGGCGAGGCCACCGTAGCCTCCTGTGTGGTGTTTGGTCCGGAAGGGCCGATCAAGTCCGACTACCGGCGCTACAACATCGAAGGTGTGACCGCCGGCGATGACTACGCCGCCATGCACCAGGCTCTCACGCGCCGCTTCAGTAAGTTGAAGGACGGGGAGGGCAAGTTGCCGGATATCCTCCTGGTCGACGGCGGCAAGGGGCAACTGTCCATGGCCCGCGACGTGCTCAACGAGCTGGCGGTACCTGATCTGATCCTGCTCGGCGTGGCCAAGGGGACCACACGCAAAGCGGGTTTCGAGACGTTGTACTTGAATGATGCCGCCCATGAGTTCACTTTGAAGGGCGATTCGCCCGCGCTGCATTTGATTCAACAGATTCGCGACGAAGCTCACCGTTTCGCCATTACCGGCCACCGCGCCCGCCGTGGCAAAACCCGGCGAACCTCAACTCTGGAAGGGGTGGCCGGGGTCGGCCCGACGCGACGTCGCGACTTGCTTAAACATTTTGGTGGCTTGCAGGAGCTGTCCCGTGCCAGCATTGACGAGATAGCCAAAGCACCCGGTATCAGTAAAAAGCTCGCTGAGCTGATTTATGCGAATCTGCACAGCGAATAGAATGCCTTTCCACCTCGTAGCCAGTTGTGCCGATGAATATCCCTAATCTGATCACCGTTCTACGCGTCTTGCTTATCCCGATTTTCATTTTGTTGTTCTATCTGCCGTACGAATGGAGCTACTTGGCCTCCAGTTCGGTGTTCGCCTTTGCGGCTGCCACCGACTGGCTTGACGGCTACCTGGCCCGCCGCTTGGAGCAGAGCACGCCTTTTGGCGCGTTCCTGGACCCCGTGGCCGACAAGCTGATGGTGGCTGTCGCTCTGGTCCTGCTGGTGCAAGAGCACGGTAATCTGTGGCTGACCCTGCCGGCCGCGGTGATCATCGGTCGTGAGATCGTCGTTTCGGCTCTGCGCGAATGGATGGCCGAAATTGGCGCCCGCGCCCACGTAGCCGTGTCCAACATGGGGAAATGGAAAACTGCCGCGCAAATGCTCTCGCTGGTCATCCTGCTGGCGAACCCGTCCGATTTCTCCTTTTGGGTATTGCTGGGCTACGCCTTGCTGCTTATCGCCGCCGGTCTGACCCTGTGGTCGATGCTCCAGTATCTGCGCGCTGCCTGGCCACATCTGCGCACTACTGTTGAAAAGAAATAAAACTTTTTTGAATCAAGAGGTTGACGGGTGCTCAGGATTCTATAGAATGCGCATCACCAAGCGGGAATAGCTCAGTTGGTAGAGCACGACCTTGCCAAGGTCGGGGTCGCGAGTTCGAGTCTCGTTTCCCGCTCCAAATATTGCGCTACAGAGTTCCACTGAATTCTGTAAGTGATTGAAATAAGGGCCTTAAGGCCCTTTTTTCGTTCCAGCGGGAACCACTGAAATCCAGCTCCATCCAGTGCTTTTAAGTCCCGATTTAAGTCCCGAACGAGGATCTTGGATTTGGATGTGCACTGAATCGGTTTTTTGCTGGAGCAGCTTGGATAGCGAGACGAGCATCTGGCCCTGACTCTGTTCAGGAGCTCGCTATGGCACTCTCGGATACGACCGTTCGGCAAGCCCGGATCACCGGCAATGACTACACAATAGGCGACACGGATGGGCTCGCGCTCAACGTGACCGCACGCGGCGGGAAAATCTGGCGTTTCAGATACTACTGGGCGGGCGTGCAGAAGCGCATGTCTCTCGGTAGTTATCCGCAAATCAGCCTTAAAGAAGCCCGTGCCCGACGCGATGAGGCGCGCGCCTTGGTCGCCCAAGGTATCAATCCCTATGAGCACCGTAAACAGCAGCGTCGTGCTGTTCGTTTTGCGGCAGAGCACACCTTCGAGGCTGTGTTCAATCAGTGGGTAGAGTTCCGCAGGCTGAGCCTGAAGGAAGGACGCCAGAGCACGCTCTCGCAGATCTTGAGAATCTTCAATAAAGACGTCCTGCCCACCCTGGGCGGGCGGTCCATCTACGATATCAATCGTCACGATCTGCTGGATTTACTGAGCAGGATCGAACAGCGCAAGGCCTTAACGACAGCCGAAAAATGCCGGACCTGGTTCAACCAATTGTTCCGCTATGCGCTGGTGAAAATCGAGGGGCTGGAACACAACCCAGCTTCAGATCTTGATGTGGTTGCACTCCCCAAACCTCCGGTTACGCACAATCCATTTCTTCGTATGGACGAGCTCCCGGCATTGATGGCTGCGCTTCGAAATTACGGTGGCGCCAACCAAACTCGGCTTGGCCTTCGGTTGTTATTGCTGACCGGTGTTCGCACGGGCGAGCTACGCTTGGCGACACCCGACCAGTTCGATCTGGAGAAGCGCTTGTGGGTCATACCGGCGGAAGTGGTGAAACAACTCCAGCTAGCGATGCGGAAGCCAGGTAAGCAGATTCAAAATGTACCGCCCTACATTGTCCCGCTGTCGGTTCAAGCGCTGGAGATCGTGCGTCACTTGCTGGATCAGGTTGTCCCCGCGCAACGCTACTTGTTTGCGCATCGAAGCGACCTGAGCAAGCGTATCAGTGAGAACACGCTGAATGGCGCGCTACGCCGGATGGGGTACGCCGATCAACTCACCGGTCATGGCATGAGGGCAACGATCTCGACGGCGCTGAACGAGATTGGATACCCGAAGGTGTGGGTGGACGCTCAGCTTTCTCATGCTGATCCGGACAAGGTGAGCGCAGCCTACAATCATGCGGAGTACGTCGAGCAGCGCCGGACCATGATGCAAGATTGGGCGAACCGTTTGGATCTGTGGGGGCAGGGCCAACAGAAAGCGGCAAGCTCTCCGTTAACCATTCTATTGGAGGGAGCCGCTTCGCTGCCGCCGTTGGAAAACGAGAATGCAAACGCCGTTCCATACGGCAGTGGCTTCCCAGCGACGACGGTCCCAGCCTCCAAAATGTCCGTCAGCAACGAACCGGTCCTTAACGCGGCTCAGTATTCACCTGTCCTACCTGCTCCAACGCAGACTGAACAGCTGCGCGAACCCCAAGTATCTGACATACAACGTCAGCGCGCCGAGATGCTCGCCACCTATGAAGCTTCGAATAATTTGCCGTTGCTTGTCTTCGCCAAACTGGCAGGCAAATCCCGCGATCAGATCAACCGCGATATCAAGGCTCGGCGCCTACTATCCCTGAGTCTGGGGAATCGCGGTCAGCGCATTCCCGATTGGCAGCTTGATCCACTGCGGCACAAGTTGGTTCTCACGGTGTTAACGCAGTCTCCGGATGTGGATGCATGGGGGCTTTATGGAGTGCTTTGTAAGCCTCATGAGCAACTAAAAGCTCGTTCGCCAATCGATGTCCTCATTCCGGATAATTTCGACGAGATCACACGAATCGTGTGCAGTGCCCTGGTCTCAAGCTGAGGAACTGTCTTCGAGCGATGACAGCGGATGTTACCGCTTCCTTGGCCACGATGTCAGCTACACGGACTTAATCGGTAAGGTAACTTTCCTCCATCTCGGGATGAACCTCGAATCTCGCTGTATCAAGATGAATCGCGCCTACTTCTTTCGGGAGATCATTCAGTCTTTCGATTGCGGAGTTAATCCGCTTACATTGCTGAGCATTGATATAGAAGCGATGGTCATTCAACCAGTTACGAGAGTCATGATAGTTATCGAGGGTTGCCGTTTCAAACTGTTCAACATGCCGTTCAATAAGGTTACGGCTAGCTAGTCGTCTAAGCGCGGGGATAATATCGACGGTGTGATCGTCTGAGACAACAATAGCAAGCCTTCGATGGCTTTCAGTTTGTACATAGCGCATGCCAGAGTTGAATCGCGACCCTCTTGAGGGCGTACAATTTTCGTTCGCTTCACCATCTAAGATAATCCCGATTGCATGGCATAAGCCAGAGGGGTCGAGCAATATGGTTCCGTCAATACCGCTTACGCTCCGAAGTAACTCCTCGGAAAGCCGAACGGGTAAGACATTGGTACCTTGTTTGCTGAGTCTATGCGCTTCGCTGGCCGCATCTTCGGCGACGACGATCATACTGCCGTGTTTCTGGTCAATCTGAGCCAGCAGTAAGCTCCACAGGTGCAGCCCGTCTTTCGGCACCGACTGAGAGAACAGCCGCGCGTAGTTTGCTAAAAATGCAGCTTTATTGAAGGGCTCCTGTGGGAGCTTAGCCACTGCATACTGACTGCGAATCAGTATCTGATTGCCGCAACGTAATTCCCAGTGATAATGATCAAGAAAAGCCACTGTGAATGCATCTTGCTCACTTGGGCTATGCGACTTCTTTAACTGCCCAAGCCCAAATATGTATTGACTGTTAGCAATGATTCCGACACCAGTCGTCGCCATCTGCAAAATTTTCCGTACCCATCGCGGCTGACGAAAAGACACAGGTTCGGTAAATCTTACCAGAAACTCGATCGCCTCGTTCTCCGGGTCGACGAGAATGAGATGGCCAATACCTTTCGCGCCCTCATACATTAGAGACGAGACAAGGTTCAAGGTGTCGAAAAGATCGGTATGAAGATATCGCTGATCGATAGACAGTCCGGGTGTATGTAGGAAGTCTTTCGCAGCAATATGGACGATCTCCTCTGCGTTCCTCATACTGCGATGAGTAAAGCGTCCTGGATCAGGATTATGCAACTCTTCGGTAGCTTCATGAAGAACGGCGTGCATCGCAGCGTGTATTAGACTGCGAAATCCGCGTCCCCGTTGTTTCTCACCCATATGTATGGAAGGTAAAGGAGGAAATTGAACGAAGGTTGCATTAGGAATTTGCACGACCGGAGTTACGTAGTATTCGCCTAGGCGCCGGGCCTCGCCGCAGAATGAGATAACTGCGTGCTCGGTGTCGAAGGTTTCTAGCGCCTTGGCAACCGCGGTGCGTACAGAGTCGCGACGCATCCATTCTGGTTTGTCACGCATGCTTTGCTCATCGCCGTAACACATGTTCTGTAAATCGTGATTGCGATAAGTCGACTCGACGGACTCAAGCAAACCTTCAAACAAAGATGGAGACCACTTTCCGTCTTCCGGCTCTATGCATACATGGTTACGGTTGTCGCTATCGGGGCTGCGCGCTCCAACCAGAAGCACCTCTGCATTTGCCTCCGCCCCCAATTTCTGTAGGACATCTCGAGCTAGAATTTGAATATGAATTCTGTAGCTGACCTGATAACTCCACATAAAAAGGTAAATGAGACCGCCTGCCATGAGAATTCCCCAAGTTTGCTGACTACCGTATCACCACGGCAGATAATTTTTTATGGCTCACTTCACCACTCATTCCACAACTTGATGGCAGCCTCGATAAATGCCTCTCCGTCGGCCCTCTCCCATGAAGTTGGCGTCCCCTCCCAAAGCAGATAGTACTGCTCGTTGGCACATACCAGCTCTCTCTTATTTGCTTCCGTTTGAATCCAATTCATAGCATTCACGAAGCAATCAGCATAGCTAGATCCGAACTTGTTGTTGGGTACGTTATAGAGTAGCCCTTCGATATAATAAAATGGCGCGATTCCGGGCTCCAATCTTCCGTCAGCAACGAGCTTACTTCGAATATTCTTCAGGATGCGAACCATTGGCTTCAGCCACTTTTTGCTTTCTTGATGTTTCGCTGTGAGATTTTCCGAATGCTGCTTTGGATAGTTTGCGATGCGCGTGCCTGCGCCGTCGAAGAAGCAGATCCCTTCATCAAAAGTTGCATCATAGGTACTTTTAAACTTCCAGTAGCGTCGGAACTGCATTGCAACAATTACGTCCGACTTGCGCCGGCTGCCATTCGCTGCCACAGCAATGGCCTTATCGCCCGCCACCACGTCGGTACCGAATCGGTCCGTAAGAACCCTCAAAACCTCCCGCTTGTACTCAGCATACGAATATGTGGCCGGGATAAATGCTTGGTCATACGCGTCTTTGTCTTCTGACGACAATTGCTCCAGATCGCTGTAGTAGACATCATCAAGTCGTATAACTACATCTACATCGCTTTCTGCGTATATATTGGTGTCATTCCCATATGAGCCCTGAAGGAATACCTTGTAGTTTTTCCCGTGATACGTAGCGGTCGTAGCCTCTGAGACATTCTTAATCGTGTTGTAAGTCGCAGCAGATTGAGTGATAGACCCCTGGTGGGACCAGACTTCAAGTTGTGATTCAGGTATTCCCATAATCCTTGCCCCCTCACGTTAAAAACGCCCTCAACTGCACTTCGCGAGAAGCAAATGACTCACTGCCGCGCTGACGAAGGATGTTCAGTTTCTCCAAGTTGTGCTCCATCAAATCCGTTGCCATTTCTGGACGCTCGAAGGTGTCACTGATCCTGATTGTTGCTATGTCTTTGAACAAGATGTCACGCAGTTGATCCATCGATTGGGTATTGATTTCCAGGGTCTTCTGAAGTAATTGGATCGCTACCCATTTCTTCGCGATCCCCATCAGAAATCCTGGCTTAGGCTCCGGGTATATACCAACGCCGATATTCACTACTCGGATGTCTTGACGCTCTTTTTTGAGTGCGACAGTCGCATCGGCAACTGCAAAAAGGGTTGGATTGTTCGCGCAGTAACCGCCGTCAATTAGCTCGATTTTGTCTCCTGCATCGGTGATGACGACCTTTCTCTCAAAAAATGGGTAGGCCGAGCAAGAAGCTTGTACGGCATCTGCAATGCATACACCGAAGCCCGGCTTGAAGGTTCCCTTACGGCCATGGGCCTGTGCAATGTCGCTCTTGAAAATCATTGGCCGCTCAGTCATCCAGCGGGTGGCGACGATGCCAATGCCAGTCTTGAAGTCTTCAAAGGTTTTGTCCTCGAAGACCTCCTTTGCCAGACATTGAAGCGCCGCAGTCTTGGCTGCGGCCGACTTGCTAGCCATGACTCTCGGTACGTGTGCCTTGTAGAGAGCATGTATCTGATCTACTTCGTATCCGAGTGCGATGAGTGCAGCGATGATGGCGCCGGTGCTCGTTCCAAATACAAGGTCAAATCTCTTGTACAACGGGCAACCAAGCATGGCCTCAATTTCCTTGAGGACTCCAAGCGTGTAAAAGCCCTTCGCACCACCTCCGTCAAGAGCAAGAATGCGGCACACACCGTCACTTTCATATTCGGTGGTGAGCGAAGAAGTGCGGTTGGAATCAGGCATCCTATTTGTCCCTCATGATGGCATGCGGCTCCTATGGGAGATGATTCAAGACCGGATCAATTAGCCATTCGTCCTCTCCAGTATGTACCATCGTTAGCATTGGAATTTCAGTACTTCGTACTGTCCGGCCAGTTTTTCAATGTCGGGCACCTAGAGGTCATTCCAGAGTAACGGAAACGAGGGAGTGATTTTCTTTGTGCCGCTACCTTACCTCGAGCATGAGGTAGGGGTTGCCCGGAGGCAGTGATTCGAAGATTAGCCCGGGATCTTCGAGTAAATAGCCTTTGAGTTTGGCCTTCTTCCGTGGGCCTTCAACTTGGCAGGTCCAGATGTTCAATCCGTCACCACGCTTCCTGTGGACCTTCAGTTTTTCGAACTGCTTTTGCACCCAACGCCATTCGTCAATCTCCTGATCTGAACCTTGAGAAACGCCTGGAAATTCCTGCGCGTAGCGTTGGAAGAGACCAGGCGTGACCAGAAATACGCTGCCACCCACCGTGTGGATTTTCGCCTTGCTGTCGTTGATGATCAGTTTGTGGCTCAGAATGCCTTTCTTGACCCAATTCAGGAATGCCTGGCCTGGGTTATCCGATTGAAGCGTTGGAATTTCGACAGCACTTTCTGACAGTGCGTCTTTGGCCTCGGGCTCTTCCAATTCGAACATGTCCAGCAGCGTGCCGAGGTAATCGGCATCCTCTAGCGCCATGGGATCCGGCTGCGGTTGGCTTTGAGCTGATCTAGTACTGGCTGTCTCGGGCGCTGGTGTTGGTGCCGGGGTGTCAGTTGAGTGGTCATGGGCCGCAATGCTCACCGTTCCGCTGAAAGTCTCGGGCCGGTCTTCGTTCCCCCAAATCAGTGCCGGTTGAAGGCGCAGAAAGGTAAAGGTTTGCTGCCAGTTTCCCTGTGCCACGAGCGCGGTCCAGATGGCTTTGCCTTCCGGCGTAGGCTCAACCAATCCATGCGATTGCAACTCGTCGAATACCGCGAGGTTGGACGAGGGAATTCCCTCAATTGATTGCGACAGCAAATAGGCTCGCAGCTTGTCCGTGACCGTCTTGCTGACCAGCCACAGGGCATCCTCAGTCAACCAACCAGCGGCACCTGGCTGGTTGAGTTTCAGTTCATGTTGAACCAGATGACGCAGTCCGCTGATCAAGTGATGTTGCAGCGAATGGATCGGCGCTTGCAGCGCCTTGCTCGGATTACCACCGATGTTCTGTGCGGTGGAAACGCGGTCGGCCTGCATCACCAGCTCACCGAGCACGCCGGCACGTTCGTATTGGCCCGCCAGGACATACAGCAGGCAGGCCCACAGCGACGGAAATCCACTGAGCCAGTCCAAGATAGGTCGGTCCAGAATTTGGGTGTAGAGCAAACCTGCGGCGGCGCCGTGCAGGTGGTAGTCGCGTCCTTTGAGGTAGCGAAAACGGTAGGGCTGATCCAGGGAACCCTGCCAAGGATGCCAAACACGACCATCCTGGCGTTCGACCAGCAGGTCCACGGCGATCTTGCCGATGTCATGCAGCAGGGCGCCATAGGCGATGCCGGCGGACCAGGCGTCGGTCTGGGCGGCTTGGTCTTCGGGGGCGGCACCGGTGGGAAGCAGATACGACTGACGCAGTTTCAAACTACAAGCGACCAGCTCCAACCCATGGTCGAGCATGCCGCCAAGATAAGCATGGTGGTGCGTCTCGCTGGCTGGAAGCTGCTGGACCAGCTCGGCGTAGCGATGGATCGGATTTAAATAGAGCTGGCTGAACTGTGGATGGGAGAGGGCGGTGTACTGCCAGATGCGATCGAGCAACTGGCGGCGATGCTCGGCTGCTAACAAGCTCTGGGACGATTCGATGGGCAGATACCCATCGGCGACGTTTACGGTTGGTGGCGCAGGAGGCTTTTGCCTTTTGTGCCGAAACAGACTGAGCATCATGGTCCTCCCGGGAACTGGCAGAGTCAGTGGCCTTTTAGCCTTTTCGGATAGGGCTCTTACTCTTGACTCCCCATTCCCTTCCAACCCTTACCGGTCCTTTTGACGCGGTTCCCTTTGTGCGGCAATCGGAATCTCGATTTGTCCTGGTGCCGTTTTATTGTATGCGCATGCTGGTACGAAAAAGGAAAGTGTCGGTACACTGCGGTGCGAATTTTATTGGGTCTTGTCATGAATCTCACTGACGCCACGCTCGTGCTGCTGCTCGCGGCACGTATCCATGGGACAGACGAAGCTGTCAGGGCCTCGGCGAAGAGCGTGGTCAAGAAGCTGCCGCGCAGCAAACGCGATCTGATCTACAAGGTGATCGACAGCCGAAGTCCACTCGAGCTGGTGGATTACCTGGCTGAGAATCTGGATACGTAACGGTGTACTGCGGTTACGGGATTACCTCATGTTCTTTGCGTCAGAGCTCCGCGGTGTGGGGATTTTTCTGGGCATAGAAAAAGGGTCCAACTCGTGTTGTACCCTGTGAAGCGATTGCAGCAGTGAGGTAACGATCAAGCTCCATCGTTCATGCATCGCGAATTATCCATTACCGTCTGCTTCTGTTGCTGCTCCAGGTCGAGCACATACTCCGAGGCGCATCGGGCCTGGCCACTGGCGCGGAAAATCGCGCGGTTGTCAGAATTGAGCAGGCCGAGCCAGGAGTCGATATAGCCCTCGTGCCGAAGCTCTCCCCGTATACCGGCGTAGGCACATAAAAAAGCGGCGCCCATTTCGGCGATCAACTCTTCAAATGCATAGCCTGGCGAGCCAAATGGACACGGAGAGGTCACGCCTTCGCGCTGCAATCGAGAGTGGTGTCCGGTCCAGTGCGTCAGCTCGTGAAGTGCAGTGGCGTAGTATCCACCTTGATCGTGGAATTGCGATTTTGTCGGCAGTTGGATGAGATCCCTGATCGGGTGGTAAAAGGCTTCGTCGGCAAATCGATGGATGATATGTGCGCCCGAACTTAGCAACAAACTTTCTGCAGCAGCGTTGGGGAAGACGGGATCGCTCGGTTCCGTCTCGAGCAAAGTTTCGTTGAGCGTTTCGAGCCCCTCCGTTTGCTCGATGTTGAACAGAAAATGCGTCCTGAGAATGCCAAAGTGAGCGATCTTGGGCTGACCGTTCTCATCAAGTACGGGTTGGCCTGATTCGGTCTGTTCCTCGCGCTCCATCGGCTTGTAGAGTACTGCCAGAGTGCTGTGCTCACCCTTACGGATGTGTCCACCGGCTTTTTTGGCTTGAATGAAGGTCAGCCAGCGATCTTGAGTGAACCCCTGCAACCTGGCCTCGGCCCAGAGCAGCGGTAAATTGATGCCCGAATAGGGACGCTGGGTGATGGCGTTGATGGGGTAGGGTTGGTGATGATCGACGTCAGCTGAGCCACTTGAGGACCAGGGTTTGATCCAGGGCGCTACGCCTTGGTCTAACGCGGTAACGATCTTGTCAGTCACGTCTTGGTAGATATTGCGCATGGCATGTTCCTCGAAAAACCGGAGGAACGCCTTGCCCGTCGGGGAGGGTTCCCCGGTGGGTGTTGATTGGATTGATGCAGGACTGCGTATAGCCTGAGTTGGATCAGTGGCCGGGTATGGCCATTTGCGTTCAGCGTTGTTGCTCTTCCGCAAGCGCTATCAGCAAGGCGTTAGGTTGGTCTGATGCCTGAAGCAGGCTTAGGCTCAGTCGCAGTAATGACTCATGATCTGCATCACTCGCTGAGCCGAACTCGGCTACCTCGAACACCACGTAGGGTGTGTTTGGATCGGCCAGGTGAGCTTTGAAGGCTGCGCGTACGACGTTGCTCAGCCTATCGAGCTGCAGCTTTTCAGGATGACTTGAGCCATCGAGCAATACTGCGTGTTGCCACGCGTCTTGAGTGAACACAATGGGCAAGCGCAGAGTGTTCAGTGCTTCGCTTGTGAGTGAGTCGGACATGGTGTGCCTCCGTTGATAGCGCGAAGAAACCTGTCCCATAGGGGAAAGAATTTCCCCACAGTGGGTTGAAGAAAAGCAAGAGGATTTGGGACGAGCCGAGCTCGAAAGAAGCTCGGGAGAGCGGTAGGCGTTCATCACCCGTGAAACGTGACTGTGCGAGCCACCGAACGCTAATCGCACTTGGGGGGGAACCATCACCGGAGTGACGTAGCATTGAAGGCTCTGGCTACCTGGGAAGGTGCTGTCGATAACAGCGATCCGTACCCTCTATGTAGCTGGATGATATGGATGGGTCAACGGCCTTAGAGGCACTGTTGTACGAGGTGCGTCTTCTGTCTTCCAGTGAAGAGTTTTCGACCGAACAAGCTGATAAACGGTTAAGCATGGGCGGTTTTCAGTAGTAGGCTGTAATCTCGATTTTCACAGGAATACGCTCAGAAGAGGGCGCAATCATGCCGGCTCAGCAGTCACCTCAAATCTCCCGTGCACACCGCTGGGCATATGCATGCGGTATGTCGGTAAAACGTGTTTATCGCAGGTTGAAAGGATTTGAATCTCGTGTGGCTAAACGTGCGGTGGCGACAGGTATGCCCGCGGGGGGGCTATTGGTTCGTGGAAGCTTTCTGGTTACGAAGCTGGCACTCATCCTTGGGTTGCTCTTTATCGGTTTCTGGTTGGTCGCTTCTTTGGTAACGATGATTGCTGTGATTGGACTTCTGGTGTCCAAGGCTGCCATTAATGGGGATCTTAAAGAGGCGGAAACAGGACCAGATTATCTCGGTGCCGACCTCTACATCGGTGACTTCGATGACAACGGGCACTACATCGGCGATAGCAAGTCATCTAACTGAGCGCTTAGCAGCCCCGATTATTTGATCCGTACCTTTGCTTGCTGAATCACTTGCGGCTTTGCTGCCATTGGCCAACATGGCTTGAATCCCATTTCCTACTGCATATCCCGTCCAGCTCATGGCTCCAAGGAACAACATCGGCAGTACGATGAACATCGCCCCCATCACATACTCAATCACCTGCGCCGTGACGGTTCCGTCCATAAAGCCGGATGTGGGTAGGGACAACAGCACCTGATTGGACGCCGACACCTGGTTGTACAAGGTATCGAGCATGCTGAAGTCGACCCAACGGGCCAGCTCCCACCAGAAGGTCAGCATGTGCAGCGTGAACAGCGCGAACGTCACCGTCATGACGGTCTTTAGCTGGTAGGTACTGACCAGCAGGATCAGCGGCAAGCTGATTATGACGCCCATGATCAGGAAAGCCTGCACCATCGGCAGAGCGGCGCGTAGCGCGTTCATCGCCGGGAAATTGCTGAAGGAGCCGAGAGCCAGCCCAGTGTTGGTGGCCAGGTTATTAAGCCCCTGATTGATCGATCCGCCGCGAGCACTGGAGCCATAGTCTTGGTACACCTGTCCGGGCGACATGGACATCGATTGTTGGCGCGGGCTGACCAGTTCGCGAAGCGTGGCATCCTCGATCTCGTTGCTTGAGCGACCAGTCAACCAGCCTTTCAGCTGGGTCAGCAGCGAAGGATCGACTTGCTCGATCAAGCGTGCTCGCAACCCGATACCGCTATCACTCCACCACTGTTTGCAAGTGGGGTAGCCTGCGCCATTCTCCAGCCGTGGCAATGAAACATCGCGGGTTTCATCATAGGGCCAGCTGACTCGCGGTGTCCGTGAGCGATCGGTGTCGTAGTAGCCCGGAGTGTCGAGAAAATAGCGTGAGCCGATCCAGGACGCATCATGACTTTGCGCCTTCTCCAGCTGCGGACGATTGGTGAACAGCCGAGAGCGGGAATAGCCGTAGCAGTCGCGAGTAAAATCGGCGACTTCCTGTAGCAACACTTGGTTATCAATGCGAGAACTGTCGATCTCCATGCGCATCTGCCTGATGTCCGGTGCGCAGGGAATGGAGGCGGTGGCCGCTGCGGTCACTCCTTTACTTAAGGCGTGCACCAGAAACCACCAGATTGGCACGTTGGCAGAGCGTTCTCCGATGGTGTTGAAAGTGGTACCCCAGGCGGTTTCCGCTGGCTTGGCCACGCTGACACCGCAGCGTTGGCTCGCTGCATCATCAAACGCCATTGAGGCAAGGTTCAACGGAAAGACGGGCGCACAGGCGAACAGTACGACGATATAGGCCAGCCATAATCGGTTCTCAATCCGCGGCACCGAGAGCAATCCCTTGTTGCCTTCATCCGCGCCTTGCTGACGGGCCGACAACCACTCTTGCAAGATAATCGCGCCGAAGGGCGCGGCGAACAATCCAGTATCGGACATGACGTTCCAGATACCGTTGTTGACGATCCATGCCAGCAGGGAGAGGTAAAACTCCAGGTAGCTGTTGGTGCTCATGAGCATGGTGGTTACCTCACAATCGAGTGAGCTCGACGCAGGTAAAGAGCAAGAGCCCTAATGTCCCGGCGCGTTTCACGCGCAGTCGGTCCTGTGGTCGATGTCGGTAGCGCCTCAGCAGGTCCCACCAGAGTGTAAAGAGGACGCCGTAGAGCAGGACACGCCACCACCGCAGATAAGGCCGTATCGATTCCAAGGCTTGCTGCCAGGCCCCGAAACTGCCCAGCACAGTGCAGCCGATCCAGGCGATAAGTGCGGCGGTCAGGATCATCCCCGCTGCGATCCCTAGACTTGCAAGCATAGTGAATAGCAGTGAGCGTTTCATGGCTCACTTGCGCCTGGCATCAGCGTCGTTGAGTCGGCCAGGTT
The DNA here is from genome assembly GCF_052113765.1 of Pseudomonas sp. W22_MBD1_FP4. NCBI lineage: Bacteria > Pseudomonadati > Pseudomonadota > Gammaproteobacteria > Pseudomonadales > Pseudomonadaceae > Pseudomonas > Pseudomonas sp. W22_MBD1_FP4. Next base: position 142,079 of record NZ_JBGQOI010000006.1, read on the forward strand.
CGGGGTCGCCTTGCTCGACGATGCGTGACGCATCGGCACCTCCGGCATGTCGATCGAGCACGAGGCTGGCGGTATTAGTTGTGAGCATCTGCCTGACCTGCAACTCGGTTTGTAGCAAGCGTATCTCGCGCTCCAGTGTGTCGATGTTTTTCGTCAAGGCCGTTTGAGCCGGTTCGGCGGAAGCGATGTTAGGTTCGTGGCTGCCTGCCAGCAGCGTGCGCAATAGCAGGAGCGCTTTGTCGAGCACGCTGGACAGGGCCGTCTCACTAGCCAGGCGCCGCGCTAGGAGTTCCTGATCAGGATCGTCGCGCAGGGCTTCGATCACACCACGGGTCACTGGCAGCATCGGGCTGGAGGCTTTGCTCAGATTGTCAGGGGTAGGCGGCAGAGAACCGAACAGCAATCCCTGCAGGGTCTTGAGATGTTCACCGTAGGCCTCCTGAATCAGCGGAGTCAGTCCGCTGCCTGCGGTAGCCCGCAGAGTCTCGCAGGTGTCGCAGGTCGCGACTTCGGTCTCGCCCAACACTCGAACAGCCCATTCGGATTCCTCTTGGGGTGAGGTCCATGCCTGGCAAATAGCGCCGCCCAGGCAATCACTGCTACTGATCGAGGCGCTGTCATCCACCGACCGGTTATGCAGAAGGTTGTAACCCGCGCGCACCACATCGGAGGTTGCCCGGATGGGTGTTTGTCCGTTACCTCCAGCCTTTTGCCCGCCGACCCAAGACACCCCGTTGTTGCCGTTACGGGCCTCGGTGTTTTTCACTGCGGCCACCGCATCACCGCCGGTTTGTTCTAGGTTACCCTGCATCTCCTGGTTCTTGGCCAATGCGCCCCAGCCGGCTTGACCGACCTTGTCCGCCATCTTCTCGGCCATGGCCTGGCAGGTCAGCTTGGAACGGTCGAAATCGATGCGCCCTTGCATCACCCCATTACTCAACAACTCATAAAGCCCAGGGTTGGCGCGCTGGATGATCAACGCAGGCAGCGACATCACCGCTTGGGTCGCGTTCTGCACAATGCTGCCCATGATCTGCTGGAAGCCTTCGGTGACGCCGTTCAGTTGGTTTTGCAGGGTATTGGTCAGGCTCATGTTTCCGCACATCATGTTTGCTCGCCAGGACGCGCCGACGCCGAGCCCGTTGGGGCGATAGAGCGAGCTCGGCGAGCCCGCTGCCGAGCCGCCACCGATGGTGTACATCACCCGGTCGTCGAGCACTTCGCCTTGAGTGCCTAGACGGTAATCGTCCTCGGCGGCGTGGGCATACGTGGCCACGGCGAGCAGTCCGCAGAGCAACAAACTCCTCGGGCTCAACCATGGTCCTGCAAGAGGCCGACTCATGAAGCACCGCCTTCGAAGTCGATGCTGAACAGGAAGGTCTGTCCCTCACGCTTACAGCAGCTATAGGGACGCCACAGCGACCAGGCGTAGCCGCCATCCGCGCTCTGCACCGGGTTGCTGGGGAAGATGGCACATGTGGGTTGAACCAAAGGGGAGAGCAATTGCCATTTGTGGGTCGAAGCGTCGTTTTCAACGATTGGGCCAGGTGGCCAATAACCATCGCGTGGTACGGGTGTGAGCGGGACATACACGTGCGGTTGCCAGTTGCGGGTAATGACATCACCCGCCCGCTGCGCCATCACCGCAGCGGCTTTGAAATCGTCGGGTTGCACCAAAAATCCTTGCCGGGGATAGACGTTGCCCCACATGTTGCCCGAAAGCTGCCGACCGATTTCACGGATCTCGGGCACGAGCGACTCGGGGTAAAGGCTTTCCGGGATGCCATGACGCCAGGCCAGTGAGTCCCAAGTACTCAGGTAATAGGGCATGAACGCTGTGGCGCCGCTGGCGCAGGCGTAGCCGGATTGCGAGGCCAGTTGCGTGGCGGCCCAGCCACCTGGATGACCGATGGCATCAACGTTTTTGAAACGAGGCAGGTTATCGCGCTTGGTGTTCGGCGTGATCATGTTACCGCCTCCTTCCGCACCACTGATAGGAGAGGATAGGGCGGCCATCTCGGTCCAAGGATTGGCACCGGTGGTGGCATAGCTCGAGACCACTAGCTCAGGAATGAAATGACGAACCTTGGTTGAGGTTTTAACCGTGCAGCCGAAGGGGGTGCAGAGCAACCAAAAGCAGATGCCGACGACTCTGTACTCGAGGCAGTCTGGAGACAGTACGGAGGCGGTAACGTTGCCGGTATCCAGCGCTACGCTTGACCCGGATGCCAGCAGAATGCTCAGCACCAACGGATGTAATTTCTGGGGCGAAATGTGCGGGCAGGCAGCAGACATGATCCAGGCTCTGGGTGTATGACCTGGACAGGTTCAATAATCGAGAGATGGGTGTCAGTGAGAAAGCCGAACGCAGGATTGTCGGTTTATAACGATCTTCTAGATCAGCAGAGGGTCATTCAGCGCTCAGCGTACGAGCAAGCGCGTCAGACTCGATGAGCAACTGATCCGTTTTGATCTCGAAAATGTTGGCGAGTTTGCAGAGGACCAATAACGACGGGTTGCCTACCCCTCGTTCGATTTGACTCACGTAGGTACGATCCACCTCGGCCATGAGCGCCAATTGCTCCTGGGTAAGGTTCTTCATGCGTCGCATCGAGCGGATATTTTCCGCGAGTTGCAGACGGAGCTGTTCGAAGTCTTGAGTCATGCGCGCAAACTGCGCCTTGAGGGACTCTCAATCCACGGGATATAGTCTACATTGGCCTGATTGGGCTCTTTTTTGATGCTTAAGCGAAGTGCCAGTTTTGTTTCTATGCTGCTTGGGACAGACCCAGCATTAATAATTAAATCGAAAGCTAAGGTGTCTATGGACGAAAATTACGTTTCAATTCCGGCGGCGGACGGCTGCCCGAGTCTTTTGACGCCGTGGGGCCGCGAATTTGCGCCTATGATCGAACGTGGCGTGCAATGCGCCCAAACTTGGCTCGAAACACCGGGTGATATACCTCTGTGGTGGGAGCTGGCGCAGGCACGTAAGACCTGTCTTGCAGGAGACAGCCAAGATGCCTTCGAAGCCGGTTTTTTATTGAGAATTCAGCAACGGCTTCGGGGCGTGTCATCGTAACCATACGACTCCCAGTCCTGGTGATATTGGCTTACGGCACGAAAATCTGTTGGAAGGTATGGTTCCAGGCTCCATTCCTCTAGAATGGAGATCTGACAGAAGTGGCGTTGGTCTGTGATAACAGATTTACGTAGCTAGGATTCTGATAAGTGCAGATTCTGCACGCTCTGAGAACGTGGAGCGCGATATGAAAGCCGATCAAGTGTTGAGTGATGATCTGGTGAGCCGGCTGGAGGGTAAAATCCCAGCTATGGCTGAAGGTGCGATCAATACGGCCTATATCAACGCGCTGGCGGCCGGACGCAGCGTGATGGAAGTCATGGACGGCCAGCTCGTTGAGACGACTGCCGACGGTAAGCACAAGGTTATTCGAGTGGCCAAGCCCAAGCATAAAGTGACTTTGGGCGGGATTATCAAGGTGCACCGCTGCTCATGACCGTCCCTCGGCTGAGGGTGTTTGCCGGCCCTAATGGTTCCGGTAAAAGCACAATGAAAAGTGCCGTCCCTTCCCACCTGATCGGGATCTACATTAACGCGGATGAAATCGAAAAGGCTGCCAAAGAGGGCGGACGCCTGGAATTCAGCGATTTTCAACTGGAAGTCGAAGGCGACGAGGTTCTCGGCTTTATCAAGTCGCACCGACTGATTCGGTCGACCCAGCTCGTTGAAGAGGCATCCAATATAGACTTCAGTAATAACGGCCTGAATTTCCAGTCCGTCGCGATGAATTCCTATTTTGCTTCCGTGCTCTCTGATTTCATGCGGCACAAGCTCCTTGAAGCCCAGTTGTCTTTCACCTTCGAAACGGTGATGTCTAGCGAGGACAAAGTCGCTTTTATGCTTAAGGCAAAAGCGTCGGGATATCGAACCTACCTCTACTTTGTCGCCACTGAAGATCCTGACATCAATATCAACAGGGTCAAGAACCGTGTCGCGGCAGGTGGACACCCAGTCCCCACGGAAAAAATTGTGCAGCGCTACGGTCGTTGCCTGAACCTATTGCCAGCAGCCATCGCAGCCTCGAACCGGGCTTATATCTTTGATAACTCCGGCGCTGATCTGGTGCTGCTCGCTGAAGTAACAGATGGGACTGACCTTGAATTCAGGGCTGATGAGATCCCTGACTGGTTCATGCAAGCCTACGTGGAGAAGGTTTTCAAGGATTTGCTGCCGGGTTGATCGAAACCTAGGATCAGCTCCGTTTCACTTAATTCCTCGCATCCTATCGATCCGCTCAGCTACCCGGTAAGCTGCCTCCAGTTCCGAGCAGCCGGTGTTTTGCATCAGTGTCCAGCGCTCGGCTTTTTCCTCGGGCTCTGTCATGGCCAGGGCGAGATAAAGGCTGGGCGGCACGGCCCTAAACAGCGTTTCGAGCTTCTTCGATAACACGACCCCTTCAGTGTATTTCCCATGCTCCTTACTGGCGGACAGCAGCAAGGCTTTCTGCGCCGGCGTGAGTTTCTTGAACCGTGCGATCTCTTCGATTTCCGCGGGCGGCATGTTCAAACAAATCCACCATTCGATCATGTTGAGCATGGTCTGCGCAGCAGAGGGGAAGTCGGCCAGGTTTTGGGTCGCTAGCCAGAACCAGGCGCCGAGTTTGCGCCACATCTTCGTACCTTTGACCACAAACGGTGCCAGCAGCGGGTTCTTGGTGATGATATGGCCTTCGTCGGTGACCATGATGGTCGGTCGGCCCAGGTACTGGTCGCGCTCGGCAAGGTTGTTCACGCTGTTCATCAGGCTGATGTAGCCAATGGACATCTGCGCCTCGTAACCTTCGCGAGCGTAAGTGGCCAGGTCGACAATGGTCACATCGCTCTCGGGCCAAGGCGTGCCTTCACGATCGAACAGTTCACCCTCGAAACCCTGGCAAAACAGGTCCATGGACTCGCCCATTTCCTGGGCACGCTCGCGACGTTTCTCTAGCAAGTGCGGGTCGGCGGCGACGCGCAGCAACGCGTCGCGCACGTCGCGGGTCAGTACCTGGCGCTCCGCTGCGATACAGGTCTGTGCCGCATCTAGGATGCACTCGCGGATCAAGCTGCGATCGGCTCGACTCAGGCGCGCTTCTTCCTTGGCTTCGCCGCCGGTGATCATCAGGCGGGCGGTGATTTCCAGTTCGCCGAGAACATCGCGCTCGTCTTCGCGACTGGTTACCACCTCATCGTCCCACTCATCGATCGATAGACTCGCCACCTGATCCGGCTGCTCGACCAGGCGCCAGGCATCGGCGAACGGGGCGAGGCTGATCGCGGTACCAGGTTTCAATTGGACCTTGTTGACCGACAGGCCTTGCGTTGCGAAGTAGTCGCCCTGTAAACCGAATGAGTTACCGGCCTCAACGATGAACAAGCGAGGGCGGTACACCGCCATGACCTGCATCAGCAGGGTGACCAGGGTGGCCGATTTACCGGCGCCGGTCGGGCCGAATAATAGCAGATGGCCGTTCATGGCTCGGTCTAGGCGTGACAACGGATCAAAGCTCAACGGCGAGCCTCCACGATTGAACAGTGTGATGCCCGGGTGGCCGGTGCCGGTGCTGCGACCCCAGATCGGAACGAGATTTGCCAAGTGTTGAGCGAACATCAGGCGTGTGTACCAGTTGCGTGTGTCGCGGGCCGGGTTGTAAGCCATCGGCAGCCAACGCAGGTAACTGTTGCACGCGGCGACTTCATCACCCTCACGTACCGGTTGCAGCCCCGCGCCCAACAGCGCGTTGGCCAGGCTGACCGATCGCTGGTGCAATTGCTGTTCATCATGACCGCGCAGGTAGAACGCCAGGGTGCCGCGGTACAGCTTGTGCTGGCGACCGATGATTGCACGAGCCTCTTCAACATCTTGACGGGTCTGGGTCGAGGCGAGGTTTTCACCGATAGCTTTGCGCGCCAGACGGTTCAACTGCTCCTCAAGTACATCCTGCGGTTTGACCACCAAGGTTAGACTCATGACTGTACCTTCGGGTAACTGGTCGAACAGGGCATTCACCGCGTCACCTTTGCGGGTTTCTCCGGTGAGTTGACCAATCAAGGGCGCTCGGCGCAGCTTGTCCACCACCATGACCCGATGTGGTTGATCATCGAAAAACCAGAGCCCGTGCTGGACATCCGAACGCGGTTCGTTGAAGAACAGCCGCTCGGCGAAGTCATGATCGAAGGGCAGTTCCAGCGACTCGCCGTCGCCCGACTTCGGATAGGTCACGCGGCAGTAGAACTCCTCGGGCGCTTCATCGGTGAGCCTGGGTGCCGGATTGAACCAGGGCAACAACCAGGCATACAAACCTCGGCCATCGACTCGTGCCGATTGCACACCGCACGCCTGCAGTGAAGCAACGATACGTTCGCAAGTCTGATGCAGGGATTGCACTGGGCTGAATCCCGTCTCATCATCGGCAGACTCGATCCAGCGATAGACCACCAGGCGCACCCGACGGTTAATGCCACGCCAGGGCAGGCGCGTCACCACTTTATCCTCAAACAGACCACCGGGCTTGGCGATGGCCTTCAGATGACGGCGGCTAAGCTCCAAATACGCCTCGGTGAAGACCGTGCCTCGCACGCTGTCCTGGATATAATCGGTGAGCCGGGTCAGGTAGGGGGTGAAGTCGTTGTCGTCCTGGCAGAAAAATTGCGCCACCCAAGGCGCTTGATCCAGCTCGTCAAAGCTATCCTGCAGGGCATCTTCTATGGCATCGCGGGCTGCCGTTAGCCAATCGGGTTCGCGCCCTTCGGTGCCTATGGGCAGTAACTCGAATATCGCACCCACAGAGCGATTGTCATCTAGTAGAAAACACTGCTCGGTGTCGAGGTATTCGACCCACGGCAGATGATCGGTGAAGCTGGGGTTGTGCGCATAGAGTGCAGCTTCGTCAGCCAATGTGGCGCGTGGGCGCAATGGGTTGCGCCAGGCTTTCCATGCAGACGTGCAGTTGCCCGTATCGTCGCTACACATTACAGATCTTCCTGACGTTCACCCGGCAGTGCGTACTGCACCCGTTGGTAGAATGGAAAGACGGTCGAGTACCCCGGCACTGGTGCCTGCTCGGTACCACTTAGATGCGGATACACGTACATCACCAAATCAGGATTGGGCAGGCGAGGGAACAGGTTGCGAATTTCATTCGCTGCTGTACGCGTATAGGGTTCCTGGAGCGCAGCGGAGAGATCTGTTTGAGCCAACGGGCGACGCAACTGTTGCCGAGCGTCCAACAGTTGCTGTTGAGTACCCTGTGAGCCGGTGCCGTTCCAGATGTCCAGCATGGTTTGCTCGCCATGCGGCAAAAGTGTGTCCTTGTCGGTGGAACACCCCGTCAGGACCCAGCAGAGCAAGCTAATCCAGATCAGATAGAGACGTAGGATCTTTTTCATGGCGAACGCTCCGGCCCTTAGGCTCGTAGTCGATGGTGATCTCATGGTCGAGGTGAAGGGCGACTTCTGCCGCCGGTGGTACGTACACGGCAGCAAAGGCTTCGCCATACAGTTTGTTGACCCACTCTCGAATGTCGCTGGCCCCACCAATGAGAATGGAGGTCAGTGCGCTATTACCACTGTTGTTAGTGAGCCCGAAGGCACTGCCGCCCGAACTGATGACGCTGCTGTTGTTCCGTTCATTCCCGAGCAAGGCGGCAACTCCAGCACCGGCGGCAGTGATCAGAGTCTGGCTGCCGAGGTACTGCTGGGCATTCGAGCGACGCTCGCCGGCAATGCAAGGAATGCCATACGGATCGGAGAGGTAACCGAGTCCACCGCGGATCTTGTCAGTGTTTGAGCTTTGGGTGGCCGAGGCATTGCGGTTGGCGACCGTTTTTGGCTGAGGCACCGTACGGATGGTGCCGTCAGTAAACACAAAGGTGATTGACTCGACCTGTCCGCGTACGCAGGACAAGGTCCAGTCACCGGACGCCGTGCCGCTCATCACGGCCCCAGCGACGTCCGGCAGGTCGATGCCGTTGGCCGTCAGGTTTTCCGGACCGACCAGCACCTTGAAGGGATAGGGATCATTCACCGTGCCATCCACGGGGACTCGGCCAATCAGCGCGGTCATGGCGACCGAGCCCATCAATGTCGCATTTTCGGGAATGGTGTAGACCGGCTTTGCACCTTCGGTACGATCACCGGATCGCGTCAGGTCACGCTCACCCTTGGTGACCTCGCGTAACTGCTTTTGGCTGCGGTCGATGGCATTGTCCTTCAAACCCTCGATCGAATTGAAGGCATTAGGCAGACTCAGTGCGGAAGAGGGCTTGGTTTTGCCTCGGGTTTCGGTGGAGGGAGCATCCGAGGGTTCAATCCACTGCAGCGCATCGTTGGCAGAATGCCGCCCTTCGAACTGGTCCCCATCGCCCGGTTCAAGCCCCAGTCCGATCGGCATATCCTTGCCTTTGCCGGCCAGCCCCGACAACTGCTCCTGCAATTGCGTTAGTAGACCGCGAGCCTGACGAGTGTCTTGTTCTGCTTTGAGTCGGGCCTCGTTGGCTTGTCGACGGCCTTCGTCGACCTGCTGGGTCACGCTGCCAAGCGCCGTCTGAATACGCGAATCAACACTGTTTTCCCGCTCGCGCAGGCGGTTGTTCTCCGTCTGCAGTGAATCATTGTGTTTCTTCAAACCGAGCATGTCGCTGCGCATGGCCTTCACTTGGCCTACCAAGGTGGCGACCGTGTCGCGTGGGGTATCGCCCGCAATGCCGAGCGACTTGGCTTGCTCGGCAGATAATTGAATATCGCCCTGATCAACTGGGTGCTCTGGAGAGGGCGTACTGCCTCCCGCGACCCAGCTTTTCATGATGATCAGCACCACGCCCAGCAGCGCAGCCGGTACCAGCCATTTGAGCAAGGCGTTAGCCTTCATCGTCAGTACCTCGCGCAACGGGCGGAAGCATCACTGCGTGTTCGAGGCCGGCACCGCGCGTGATGAGGTAGGCAATCGTGGTGTCTTCCGCACTGCCGACCGGCCCGAGGAAAGCATGCTGGAAGGTCGCGGCGAATAGTTTTGCCTGAAGCTGACGCGGATCTAGTTGCACCGTCGCTGTACCTCGATTGCGCAACTTCACGGCAGTCACCCAATAGTCACCGAGCCGCCAGGAGGCGATGGGTTTGCTGGAAACGTTTTCGCTCGGCAGCAGGGTCGGCAGTTCGGTACGCAGCTTGAGCGGGACGCGGCGTACGCCGGGCAGGGACTCCACGGTGCGCAGCGGACCGTACAGGCTTTGCGCGGCGTAGCGCGTCAACGCGGCCGGGATCGGCGTACGTTCTGGAACAGCGACGGTGCTCGATTCAGACTCGATAGCTTGCACCGGAGTATTCTTGAGAATACGCACGGGCTCCAGCGGTTGATCGCCAGGCGTGGCCGCTATATCCATGAGGATGATCTCGCCCGTCTTGACCGATTGCAGTTGCAGTCGTGTCGGCGCAATGGCTTCCGACGCGCGCAGGTACAGCGTGCCTCCGGTTGATTGCACGCGTAGTTTATCCTTCAGAGTGGAAGGCACGCCCACACGAATAGCTTCATCGACAAAGACCACTCGTTCCTGATTGATCACCAGTGGAACCGCGAGTGGTAGGCGTTCCCAGTGCATCAGTTCGACGGCCTGCGCTGCAGCGCCCGATAGCATCAGTGTGAGGGTAAGTCCCAGGGTCGAAATCCGCTTCATGGCTCACCTCCAGGCAGGGAGATTTTTTGCGGCGTACCCTGATAGCAATCCAGTGCAAGGCCCCACTTATTGCGTTCGGGGTCCAGATCGAAACGTACCACCCGTAACGGATAACGCACGACCACCCGTTTCACCGGTTCGGCGGCGTAATACTCATCAGCGTTGAGGTCGAGTGTGACCAACCAGCTGTCGCGATCAAGTTGCTTGACCCGCAGTTCCGGATCTTCACTGTAGCCTCGGCCAAGAATTTCGTAGACGCCACGCACCCGTTGACGCAGTTCGCCGGCGGCCTTGCGATACTCGTAGTCGCCGTCGAGGAAGGCCTTGCAGGCAGGTGTCAGGTAGGACTGCAAGCCGTAGATGGCGCGGCGATAATCCTGCTCGCCATCCGAGGGCCAGCGGTTGAGTTGGCCAAAGATGTAAAGGGCAAAGGCATATACATTCTCTGAAGGAACATCCCACCACTTGCGCGTGCTTCCCGAGCGCAGATCAGGAGGGACATGCACGGTCAGATCGGTCGGTGCTGAGCGCCAGCCATACCATAGTCCGGCGCTGAGCAGGGCTAGCATCACTACCGCCAGACGCAGGCTGAAGATATGGGCCTGTTGAGCATCGACCTTGTTTCGAAATCGACTCATGGCTGCCACCGGGACAGGGCAGGGCGCAGTCGACGCGAACGGCGAACCGTCCAGGCACCGGAGTGGATAATCAAACTTCCACGCCCGAGGCGCCAACGGCTGGCGAGTATCCATTCGAGCTTGCGGTACAACCAGGTCTCCGGACGAGCCCGTTTGGCTCGACGCAGGAGTGTGCCCCCGATCAATAAGACCACTGTCATGCCTGCGATCATGCTGGTCGGCGCCACCGCAATCGAGGCGGTGACGATCGCCAGAGGAATGCCCACCAGCAGGCCAATGACGGCGCCGGTGCCTAGGGCCACCCACATCTCATCATTGGTCAAACCACGCAATACGTTGGGATCACGATTGAGTCGCTCTGGCAGAAAGACCAGAGTGCCGTCGGCAAGACGTTCGATAGTGTCGTTCATACCAACCTCACAGAATCGCGGCAGCCTTGGTGAGGAACCAGATGATGATCACCACCAACAGGGCGCCGATACCAACTACCGCGCCGAGATCTTTCCAGGTCTTGCGCTGGTTTTGGACATCGGCGAATACAGTCAGGGAATGCCAGGCCACGCCGAGAAACGCGAGCAGTGCAATCAGTAGGCCGAGCAGAATGCCGCCGTCGTAGGCGTAGTTTTTGATCGTCTCGATCAATCCGGACCCTTCACCACGTGAAGGAGCTTCCATGGTCGGTAGCTCGGCAAAAGCTAGGCCTGGACCAAGCACAAGCAGCAGACCGATCAAGCGTTGGCTTGTGCGATCACGCAGGTTGTTTTTAAGGGGGACAAGGCACTTGAGCATGATGGCGATCTCCGATGTTAGGACAGGGTGAAGAACATCAAAATCAGCAAGGCGAGCAGCACGCGTGCAGCGCTGCCGCCAAAGGCACCAAAGCGCACGCTTCCTGTCGCCCAGCCCCGGTAAGCCGTCCACATCACCCAGGCACACCACAGCAAAGCAAGGACGAGAACCAGAGACAGCCACAGTGTCGAGCTGCTCTTTGCCGAAAAGCCGGAGGCGTTTTGGAAGGCCGCGATCTGAGCGTCAGTCATGCTCATGGCGAAGGCTCCGCAAAGGGGTCTCAAGTCGGTAATCACCGACCATTTCACGAGGATCGCGAGGTTGAGCGCGAGAGGGGGACAAATAGCCCTGGACACCTTGACGAATGCGTTGGATGTCTTGAGTTAGGTGGGGATAGTCGAAGCGAAAACGCTCGGTTGACTCAGCCGAGCTAGCTGTCTGGGCTCTTATCGCAAGATATTCGATAGTGTCGATCTGCTGCAAAATCAGACTCAACTGGTCCTGTTCATGAGCAGATGCGGCGTAGCTTTCACTATTGAGCGTGAGCAGTACGAGCAGACAGCAGATTCGGCAAAGTACAGTCGGCATGTGGATAGCCCATTTGGTTATTGGGGCTAGCATCCAACTGACGACTAGGGCTCAGCAGTAAAAAATACGGAACAGGCTGGATCATTTTTTTTCGATTATGACTCTCAAGATCCTTTTCTGTAACGATCTGTGAGTGTTGTGTTTAATCACGAGACGAAGAGGGTGACGCGGTCGTTAGCCGGACTGCGCCGATAAGCGAAGTGCCTTAATGGCTCCAAGACGCAGTATCAGGAGTTGTGTGTATAGCCTTCCCACTGATACCACATACTTCCACATACACCCATCGTAAACACCAAGCTGTAATACTGAAAAACTCATTTTGAAATGATTTTTTGGGAACGTTCGATTTATTAAGGCGATTAGAATGCTTTAGCACGGCATCACAAGCACAAATTGATGATAAAGGGGTGAGAATATGGGGTGTATGAAGGCGAAGATTACTGAATACATGAGCTACTTGGGGGGGCTTGCTCGTGTGCCTCTGACCCTCGCCGGCATAATGGCCTTTGTGACCATCGCGGCGATGACAAGCACTCCGGTTCGCGCCTCGGAGGGGTTGGCATCCGGATGGCAAGAGCTTTCGCCGAACGCTCACCTTTTCACTATGGACGGCAGCAATACCGTCGTGGTCGTCGGACGCGGCGAAGCACTGGTAATGGATACCTACACCGAGGCGCAGGCAAAGGTCCTCAAGGAGCAGATAAGAAAGCGGTTCGACGTCCCTGTTCGTTACGTCGTCTACAGTCACGCACATGCCGACCATCTGCGCGGGAGCGCTGTCTTTGGAGACAAGGTAGAGTACGTCGCCCAGCAGCGACAGCTGGACAGGCTGAACTTCCTTATTCCTTTCGAGCCGTCCATCCACCGGCCCACGCGGTTCTTCGACAAGTCGCTCACGCTAGAGGTGGGAGGGGTCACCGTGATGCTGGAGGATTATGGCTTCAATCACGGGACTGGCGTCACTGTGATGCGCATCCCTGAAGCCAAGGCAGTGGTGATACCAGACATTGTCTATCCACAGCGGTTGCTGTGGTACGGCCTCAACGACTATTCGCCGCGCGGTATACTTGCGACGCTGCGAGCGATCAATGCCACCGAATACGAAATCGTAGTACCGACCCACGGCCCGACCTTTGGACGCGCGGAGGTGACAGAGTTCATTGGTTTCCTGACGGATCTTATCGACCAAGTTAAAGCTGTTATCGACGCAAACCTTGAAAGTAAAGGCCCCGAGGAGACCTTGTCCATCGCACTTAAGGAGGTCGACTTAACGCGCTATGACAAATGGGGAAACTACAAAGAGTGGCGTGATGGAAATGTAGAGGGAACTTTCCAGAGTCTTTACGTAGGCTGGTAAATGCGAAAAGTCGGGAGACGTTTGTTAGTAAAGCGACCGTCCTTCACAACGACTCTAGTAACCAGCGGGAGATTAACATTGCTCCGTAAGGCGCTATGCTGTCGTCAACATCCCGAAGTTGGAGGCCGTGGGCGGTGAGTTGAAGGCCCACTTAAGGTGCACCGAGGCAAACGAGCTGTTTGCGGGCTTAAGCTCCCATCGTTAAAGGGGCTTAGGCCCGTAGTTTAAGTGGGGTTCGGTCAGCCTCACACCCCACAATTGCGGCGGTCAGACCGTCAATATGGTCAGCAATGGGCGCTGAGAATTTTTAGATATTTATTCCAGTCCTTCACGAGGGCGCGACGCTATCGGACGCCTTGGTCACGCCAAACGAAAGGCCCGCGCGCAACCTTTAGTCCAAACAGTCCGCAGACTACAGCTCTAGCCACCGTGCACTGCAGGCCGAGATGGGGGCTGGCGACTAGCAGCGCAGCATGGTCAGCATGAGGGCAAGGTTGACCGTACGGGTGACCAGCCATCTCGATTTCCGACGGATCCGCTTTAATCCCTTGAAACACTTGCGGTTGAAGCCTATATGGGCGGCTAGCAAATCGCTTTGAAGCGGTGGTCCGTCATCGAAGGTTTTCACCGTAATGCTGCACGCTTCTGCGCTGCAAATCACCTCAGCGGATGGTCCTCAATGGTCATCATTGACTTGGATAGTAAACCAAGCAGAGCGATGGCTCCCGAGGCAAAACCCATCACTACAAACAGCCATCGAATGCCAATGAGGTCACCAATCGGAGTCGCTAGTGCCAGACCGACCGGGGCGGCGAGGGCCATGACTGTTGTCAACAAGGACAGGACGCGGCCTTGCAAATGGTTAGGCACGGTTGTTTGCACGAGTGCCATCATGGGCGCATTGCCCAAGACATAGATCACACTGCTGAGCACCCAGAAGATAATGGCTAGCCACAGCATGTTGCCGGGAGCAAAACCAATGAAGCCCATCAGGAATCCTGTCAGTGAGAAACTCCACAAAATCCAGAGAATTCTGCGTTTAGGCGCGAACAGGGTGGCCAGGAGACCGCCCAGTAACATACCCACACCGGCCAGGCCTTCCATCAATGCAACCTCCGGGGCGCCGCCACCGAAGTGCTCCTTAATGAACAATGGCAAGAGTGTATAAAACGGCATCATGGTCATGAGAACCAAGGCCACTAGCAGGTAGAGCCAGCGAAAGCCGGGATTATTCCATACTGTGACGAAGCCTTCGCGCAATTCGCTCCAGAAGCCTAGCCGATCTTCGCGGGCAATACGCTGCTGGGGAATGCGGAAGATCAACAAGGGCACGATGCCCAGCAGGGCAGTCGCCACATCGATGGCCAGCGCAAAGCCCATCGGCATGATGGAAATCGCGAGGGCACCGAGCGGGGCTGCAGCGACCAACATCATGCCCTGTAGAGTTTGGTTCAGGCCCGCAGCACGGCCGATAAAGCTTTGCGGCACCAGCATCGCGGTACTGGCAGCAGCGGCAGGAGCTTGAAAGGCCTGCATGGCACTGCGGATGAACATCATCGTATAGATATGCCAAAGCTCTACGCGTTCTGTCAGGAACAAAACGATCAGCACCAGCATACAGGCAGCGCTCACCAAGTCAGCGACGATCATCAGCAAGCGCCGACTCCAGCGATCGGCCAGCGCGCCGCCGATAGGACCCAGTAAAGCCTGAGGCAAGAGAGCGAACAGCCCGGCAAGCGAAAGCGCCGCAACGCTGCCAGTTGTATCGGCGATCCACCACAACAAAACAAATTGGGTCAGGGCCGAGCCTATAAGCGACGATGCCTGACCAAGAAATACCGACCAATAGCGCAACTGCCAGTGTTGACCCGGATCAGGGCTGACCTGTGTTGGAATTTCATTGCAAACGTCGGACACTTTCGACTCCTTGATTAAATGGTGGAGTACACCACCCGTTGTGACTCCGGCTGCTAGGGCCATGCGCCGAATTTTAACTTTGCTACTCCCTTCGATTTGGCAATGATCGACACCTGTTCGAGTATGTGTCGTTGGATGAATACAGGTTGCCTTTTGCGCGTATGAGCGTTGCTGGCAATGGATCTGCTGTGACGAAAGAGAGTAAAAAGATACTGAGCGGACGGCTCCCGCTGGTGGCGTTTATGCTGATGCCGCTACAAGGCTGTATTGATCTGCAATGTATCCGTCGTCATGACTGGCTAGCGCCGGCGCTAACCCTTTCGCTCATGATTCTGTAGGCGCACCGCCGCGCACTGGTCAGAATGTGCTCGATTCGCTCGACATGGGCGTCTGGTCCGAGCACGCTTTTGAACAAGGCAAGCTCCGAGCGACAAAAGCCTTGGCATGCGGTCGCGGCGGCGCAGATTGGGCAATGGTTTTCGATCAGTAGAAGCGAGCCATCGGGCGCTTCATGCCACTCCGCCATATAACCTTCCGCCGATCTCATACGCGCCAGATGCTCGACCCGGTCACGTAGCATCGGCAAGCTTTCGAGTTGGGACTGATAGCTCGCCTGGGTTTCCTGCTCCCTAACCATGATGATGGCGTCAAGCGCAGGCTCCCCAAGGGTAGTGCGTATGGCGTGCAACAATTGCACCGTCAGATCGGCGTGCTTGTCAGGGAACTGCGCATTGCCGGCTGACGTTAGCTCCCAGACCTGTGATGGCCGACCGACACCCCTGGCTTCCGAACGACCAACAACGAGGCCCTCCTTGGACATTCGTACAAGTTGCTGTCGTACGGCCTCGCCCGAAATGGAGAGGCGCTTTCCGAGACCGGGACCGGTTTGCGGCCCCTGCATTTTCAGCACCATCAAAATGCGTTGGGCTGGGGAGCTCATTAACCAGTCGTTCGAATTTGAAAACGAGTGCCTCGACATATTTTACGCGCCAATTAAACAAGATTTAGCTTGTTAAATACGCGATTTAAGATACGAGTACAAGCAACGTGCTGAAAATCCTTCATCAAATAACCTGAAAGGCGCCTCCCGTGTTGTTCGATTGCCCCCCCTTTGCTTAGACCTATACCGCCTGGCAGTCGTTTTCGCCAAAAGATGCAGGTTTTCCGGTGGAATAGAGCTGAAGATCGCTGTGGATTTTGGCCGCGTCGAGACTTTCAATGAAGTGCTTAACGGGACGCAATGAGCCAGTTCGGCTCCGACAGGGCCTTGCTGGTAATCTGCCGGGATGGAAAGCTGTGATCTCGCAGGTGCCCATTAAGCGCTGCCTGATTGTCCTGAGTGCAACGGCAAGTCCTTAAAGGATATAGCCGCCGCCACGGAACTCCCCACGCCTTAACAAGCTGACCGTTCAGTGTGATATGCAGGGTTTGTCTGGCCCGGCCCCGATGCCTCCAGGCAATCGGCCGTGCTCATGTCCTGCCTACTTATCGAGCGGATTCAAGCTGCACAAAGGTCTCGGCAAAAATATCGGGCTGGTAGCCTGCGGCAGCAAACAGATGCTCACGGGATTCGTCGATTGCTGCGCGCAGTCTTTCGCTGTCCACGCCCAGCACCTTGCCGCCTCGCTTGACGATGCGCCCGCCAATCATAACCGTGTCGACATTGCTGCGTTCGGCCGCGTGTACCACGGTGCCGAATGCGTTGCCTGATGGGTAAAGGTTGATGTCCTGCGCGTTTATAAGGATCAGGTCGGCCTGTTTGCCGGGGGCCAGGGTGCCGACTTTGTCCTGCAATCCGGCACAGGTGGCGCCGTCGAGAGTGGCGGCTTTGAGCAGGCTATGAGCCGGCAATGTTATCGGATGATGTTCTGCGCCGCAGCAGCGCTGCTGGTGCATGCCCATGACGCGCTGCAGGTAGAACGCCACCCGCATCTCCATGAACATGTCACCGCTGTAGGAGGTTTCGTTATCGACACTCAGTCCCGGACTGATACCGTGACGCAGGGCCGACTGCATGGCGAACATTCCGTCCTCCAAGCCGTAGTGAGCATCCGAGCGTGGGCACACGTTGACCCGCACGCCAGCTTCGCGAAGGATTTCCCAGCCAGCGTCCGGCACCGCGGTGCAGTGGTTGAAGATATTATCGGGGCCCAACAGCCCTTGTCGATGGAGCCCTTCGAGTTCAGCGGCTAGTTCTCTTTCAGAAAATTCGGTAATTATAGGCAAGCCCAGGCGCCGGGCTTCAGCCCACAACTCAGGTTCCAGCTGTGCCATCACAGCCAGCGAGACCAGCGAGTTATCACCGTTTTTGAAGTATTTGTCCTGCAGCCGCTCTAGATTACCGGGCCAGTGGGCTCTGTCCCATTCTCCAGTCATTGGCGCACCGGGGGCGTGTAGCGATCTGATACCTGTGTCAAGCAGTGCCTCGACCGCTGCATCGGAATGAGCGCCGGTGCGGCTATTGTGCGAGTTGTCAATCACGGTAGTGATGCCGGCGTCGATGCAGCCCAATGCGGTCAGCAGGTTGCCAATATACATGTCAGCCGGGCGATAGTATTTGGCAAACGAGTAGTGTGTTGCGTTGCAGTAGTCTTCAAACGTTTCGGCATTCGGATTGAGCCGGCGCAGCTGCCCCTCCCAAGAGTGACGATGCGTATCGACCATGCCGGGCATAGCAATCATGCCGGATGCCTCGATAACAACGGCGTCGCCGGTCTCAATATTTTCCTGAACGGCCTTGATGCTGCTGCCTTCGATAAGGATATCGCCGCGCACCAGGTTGCCTATATCACTGTCCATGCTCAGAACAGTAGCTCCGCGGATAATCGTGCGAGCAGTCTGTGAGGCCGGGGCCTGTACAAGATTCCGGTTATATACAGCCATTTTCAACTCACCTATTAAATACCGTCAGAAAAAGGTACAGAAAAAGATGCTCCAGAAAAAGAGCGGTAAGCTATTTTAATTATTCATTAATCACGAACAATGATTGCCGAACGGTTGGCGCCGTTTTGGCTTGTGGATAAAAGTATGGATCGTATTCAGGCAATGCAGATTTTTGTTCGTGTGACAGAGTCGGTGAGCTTCATTCACATGGCGCAAAAGCTTTCCTTACCGGCCTCCACGGTGACCTGCAGCGTAAAAAACTATAAGAATATTTGCAGGTGCGCCTGCTTAATACGACTTTTAGACTATCAACTGGCCTCTATCGCAAGGTGGAATGCCCGGACGGTTACTATTTTTAAGTGGCCGCGATAGCCCTTATGGCATGCGTGCCGGCACCGACGCGACGACGGCCCACGTGCTCGCGGGATTTGTTGCGATGCTCCTATCTGTTTGCCAGCCGACGCGCCAGCTTTGCCCCCCCCCCAGCGGGTGAGTTTGGCGGGCAACGAGGGTTCTGAAAACTGTATGTGATCGACCACTTCTAGGGGTTGCAGGTTGATCGACACGGGATCCTCTTGCGTCGGCCAACTGCGATCTATCTCGCTGACCACCCGAACTTTATCAGTACTCGTGGATTGCCTATTTCAGCTTTGGCAGCATCGATGACCTGTGCCGGAGCGTGGATCTGGATCAGCCTTTCGCGGTCATCTCAGACCCACTCACCGCTGACATTATGCTCGAATGCAACCACGCCGGGCCATGGTGGTAATGACCTGGTTTAGTATCGTGTCATCGTGGCTTTCTATGATCTGCACGCATTTATCTCGAGTACCGCGAAAGCGATGCAGAGTTGCTCTGCTCAAACCAGCGGCCTCAGCAAGTTCCTTAAACGTTGTGCGGGGGCGAGCGTAATGGCCAGAGCCAGAACCTTGATGAGTCTTTCGTCTTGAGACGTCAGGGACATCAATCATCTCGGATCTAATTTCGCTACCGACAATTGTTAAAGAAAACCCATTGCTGCAAAAAAGCTACAGACTGTGACAAAGCTTCCTCATCTGAAAACTTTTTCCGCTCACGCTGAAAAGTTGCAGCGTTCAGGCTGCTCAAAAAACATAAAGAGAGCGTCAGCTCTAAATAATAATTTAAGGCAAAGATGAGACTGCAAAATTCGGGGTGATTCAGATCTGCAAAGCCCTGAGCAGTCGCAGGTTTATCTTGATCGTTGGGCCGCCTACTATATTAATTAATGAACTTATGAAGGAAGAATTTGCTGTGGTTGCACGCCGGAAGCGACACTTGAGGATGCTAAGAAAACGTGGCAGACCAATCTGATTAACTGAGTTTGGCCTGACAGTCACGACTGTAAGTCTGGTAGCTGTTCGATCAAGTTTGAAATTATTAATTTTTATAAGTTACTAGAGGTTTGACCATATTTTTTTTGCCGGCGAGCTCAATGCATTTTAGTGCCAAAATAGTTGTCGGATCGACTAATGCGACTTCATGATTTTTGATCATGTAGGATTCGTTGTGCTTGAGCACCAAGGGTAACTCTGTGCACCCTAGGATGAGGACATCTGCACCCAGTTCACATAGGTGCTCTGCGGCGGTCAGTAGCTGGTCCTTGCAGATCCCCTCCCTGAAACCTGCCTTGATTCCATGGTTTCCGTAAATCGCTTCCATTACCAACGCTTGGTAATCCGTGCCTGGGATGATGATTTGAAGTCCGGCACGCCGGGCTGCCTCGTAATACACCTGACTTTTTATCGTCCCCGAGGTTGCAAGCAGTCCAACGGTTTTGCCTGCACCATACCGCTGTACTATTGCCTCTACCGTTTCAGTGAGCATGTTCACAATAGGTACGCGAAGGTGTGCCTGTATGCGCTCAACAAATGCATGAGCGGTATTGCACGGAATCGCTATGGCATTGGCCCCAGCGCTTTCCAGTCGTTTGCAGGTTGCGTACATCGCCATCGTAGGATCAGTTTCATCATTCAGCAAATTGGCTGTCCGATCAGGAATTTGGGGGTTTTGTTCCACCACCATTTTGATGTGCTCTTGATCGCGACCAGCTGATGTATGCGCCACAACCTTACCCATGAAGTCGACCGTTGCCGCCGGTCCAACTCCGCCTACGATACCAAGCTTGAATGGTGGCCGGGTTGACCGGCCTTTTTCTACGGTTGCAAAAGTCGCATAAATCTCGTTGATATCCAGGACAGTCAGGCCACGTCTTTGAAGATCACCACAGACCAAGGAGAGCTCAGTCATACCCGGCACGATAATTGTGGCTCCCTGATTTTGAAGCGAGAGGCAGGCCTGATACACGCATTCCAGTGGTACCCCGTCCAGGTGTCCGTCTTTGATACCGTTAACCCCATACATGGCCTCCATCAACCCAGATTGCTCGTTCTCGTGGGGATAGACCAGATTGAAGTCGGTGCCAAAATAGCGCTCGAATAACCCGGAGTGCCGGACATAGTCAGAAGCGACTATACCCAACGTGGTACCAGGCTCCGCGACATGATGGATGTGCTTCCGCAATGCCGTCATCATGTCCAAGACAGGTATTCCTATCTCTTCCTGGATCTCCTTTAGAAAGGTATGGCTGGCGAAGCAAGGCAGTAAGACTGCATTGACTTCGCTTGCCTCGAACGTCTGGCAAACCTGAAACACGTAGAACTTTCTAGAGGTCATGCTGGCTTCCTGATCCAGTGGCATCAGAACGTCCTTGAAGGGGTGTTGCTCAAAAAGGAAGTGATAGCGGCCTTGATCTTCCAAAAAAGCTCGGGACTTCACCATCTTGTAGAAAAGGTCGCCGCCGGCCAGTGATCCAAGTCCGCCGACGATACCTAATTTGCGAGCAAACGATGACTTGCTGGACGGCTTCGATTTACCTTTCATCTCTATGCTCTCAAGCGCGGGCTACAATTTGGGTAGGGAGTACAGATGCGTTTTGGAACTCACCCTCAGCCTCTTCATGTGGTTCTGATTTGGCAACCACTGCAGTCGCAATACTATTGCCAACCACGTTGGTGGCAGTCCTGGCCATGTCGAGGAATTGGTCAATGCCAAGGATCAGCAAAATACCTGCTTCGGGAAGGTTGAACATGGGTAATGTCGCCGCCACGACAACCACCGATGCTCGCGCTACACCTGCCATTCCCTTGCTGGTGATCATCAGCGTTAGCAGGATTAGCAGTTGCTGTGTGAAACTCAGGTCGACGTTGTAGGCTTGGGCGATGAACATGATGGCGAACGCTTGATACATCATTGAACCATCAAGGTTGAATGAGTAGCCTAGCGGTAGAACGAAGCTGGAAACGCGTTTCGGCGCACCAAATTTCTCAAGTGCCTCCATGGTTTTGGGATATGCAGACTCGCTACTGGCAGTAGAAAACGCCAACAGAACAGGTTCGCGAATCAGCTTACCCAGGGTAAATACTGAGCGGCCCAGGAACAGGTAGCCAGCACCGAACAACACACACCACAGAATCACGATTCCCAAGTAGAACTCTGCAATCAGCTTTCCGTAATCGACTATCAAGCCAAGGCCTTGAGTGGTGATCGCCGATGCGATGGCTGCGAAAACGCCAATTGGTGCGAAGGCCATGACGAAGTCCGTGACCTTGAACATCACCTTGGACAGCTCTTCGATGCTATCGAAAATCGCTGGGTAACCCGCTCGTTTCAAACTCGCCAAGGCAAATCCGAAGAACAACGAGAAGACCACGATTTGCAGGATTTCGTTGTTGGCCATCGCTTCAGCAATGCTTCGTGGAAACACGTGACTGATGAAAACCTTGAGGCTGAAATCCCCGGTGTTTACAACGGGGCTCGCCGCATGTTGTACGACCTCCATGTTCAGTCCTGCACCGGGTTGAAATAGGTTCACCAGTCCCATGCCGATTGTCAGTGATATTATCGAAGCGGTGATGAACCAGGTCATGGCTCGCAGGCCTATGCGCCCAACGGAGCGGGAGTTTCCCATGCTGGCAATTCCGCCCACCAAGGTGGCGAACACCAGCGGCGCAATGATCATCTTAATCATGCGTAAAAATATGTCAGTGACCATTGAGAAGTAAGACGCTATCTCTTTGGCGCTTTGTTCACCCTCTGCGAAGTGATGGCACGCCCAACCGACAAGCACGCCTAAGACGATGCCAATTGCGATTCGACGCGGAAGTTTATTTTTCCTCACGGAGCTATCCTCAAGTGGTTTTTTAGCTTTTTTTACTTGGCAGGAGACAAGTGGCATTCGGTCAAAGCTCTTTGGCCTCGCTTCTACGATTTCGATTCTATGGTCGGGTATGCAGTGGCATGATGAGTAATCCCGATAGGCTCATGCGCTTTTGGAATAGTTTTCCAAATTGCTGATTTATTGAGGCTGCGGGGCAGTAAGCTGCTCATTCTGGAATGGGGTATCGGTATGCAAATCAAATGGCTGGATGATCTTCTGGCGGTCGCGGAGTGGAAGAATTTCTCTCGAGCTGCGGAGCTTCGCTGTGTGACCCAGTCGGCTTTGTCGAGGCGTATCAAGTCGCTTGAAGAATGGGTAGGCGCAGAGTTGGTGGATCGTGGAACCTATCCTGTCCAACTGACGCCGGCTGGTCGCACATTTTGTGAGGAAAGCCGCGAAGCATTGGCGGGACTAATGAAGTTGCGCTCTAGCCTGCGGGAGGTAGAGCGGATGCCAGGCCGTTCCATTCAGGTGACCGCTGGCCATAGCTTGTCGATGACATTTTTACCAAAGTGGCTAACTCAGTTTCAGCAGCATAATGAACAGTTCAATGCTCGAGTCGTCGCCGCGAACATACATGACGCGGTCATCGCCTTGGAGGAGGGGGGGTGCGATCTGATGATCGTCTATCACCATCCTTTGGCGCCCATACTTCTAGACCCGGCAAAGTTCGGCAGTCTGACGTTGGGACATGATGCCTTCATTCCATTGTGCGCACCTGACAAAAAGGGGCAGCCGCTTTATCGCTTACCTGGCACTTCCAGTAAACCCGTTCCACACCTCGCTTATACGGCTACCACTTTTTTGGGGCGTGTTGCGAACATCGTCATCAGAAATGGCCCATGTGTGAGCGTACTGGAGCGCTGCTATGAAGCGGACATGGCGATGCTTTTGATGCGAATGGCTATAGAGGGTTACGGGGTGGCATGGTTGCCCCACAGCGCTGTCATCGACGAACTCAAACTAGGTCAGTTGGTGAAAGCTGGTGGTGATGAATGGAGTACGCGGCTAGAGATACGCTCATACTGCTCGATAACTAATGAGAATCCTACGATGCGCAGCTTGTGGAGTACGCTCGAAGGAGCGTCCCGAGATATTCATGGTAAAACAGCCAAATGATCGAAGTTCCAAAGCTCGAAATCCTCCTTCAGGAGACGGAGGACGCTCAATAGTTTGCGACCTCTTTGGTAGCGCTCAGGCATCTAGATCAAACCAATACGTTATTGATAGATCCCCAGTTCGACCCGTTCGAGAGAGTCTTCGACAGCTTGAAATCCGAGTGGGTTACCCAACAGGTCAAGAAGTATATTATCTGCCAAATGTCTGCAGGGTTTGGCAAGCCGTTCCTCGGCCGTTCTTCACAGCATGCACTCACCAAGGTCTGTAGCCTGTCAATTCAGCAGAACCATGTTTCTGCTCGATGTCCGGAAAAAGCTAACCGCCAAGAGCGGCCGGCTACATCGTATCTGTTTCCGGAGGCACTATCGGCGCAGCTATTAACGTCAAGACGGTATGAGTGCGGGGACACGAGGCTTATAGATTTCCGACAGATGAAGAACCTAAAAGTGAAACCCCTTGGCGTTATTACATGCTCTGCGTTGAAGGGGGTCGCTCCTGAGGGGCAGATTCCGGCCGCGTCTGTTGAAACAGTCGGTTTGTCCAAAACGCTCGGGTACTGATAGGTAAACACCTGTTTTGCGTGCTGCTACGTGAAATCCGAGTCGTGAGTCCTCCGCCCAAAACACAGATTTCAATATCGAGCGCGAACTTTTCTGCCATTTAGACAAAAGACGACTTCTACAACGGAATCGGCCAATAGCAGATAGCCGCTGAACGTTCTACAGCGTCGGTGCTTTGTATAAACCAACAGAGCATCAACGCAGAGAGGAAAAATACTGAGTAGGCGGTTTACCCAGGGCTTTCTTGAACATCGTGATGAAGGCATTAACAGAGTCATATCCTAGAATGCCCGCCACACGCTGCACGGATACCCCCTCTGCCAAATGGCTCAGCGCGATCATCAAATGCAATTGTTGACGCCAGCGTCCGAAGCTCAGCCCGGTCGTGCTTTCTACAAGCCTGGCCAGCGTTCGTTCACTGGTTGCAAGCCGAGTGGCCCACTCGCGCAACGTGGTTCTGTCTCCAGGGTCTGCAAAGAGCGTATCCGCGATTTGTTTGATCTTGGGGTGGGCTGATATCGGCAAATGCAGCTCTTTCAGCGGAGCATCGGAAAGCTGCTCAAGCAGCACTGCAACCAGCCGCGCTGTCTTGCCCTCGGAATGGTAAGCAGGTTCCTGTTCAGCGAGATGCAGGATCATCTCCCGAACAAGGGGCGTAATGGCAACCGTGCAGCATTCTTCAGACATGGCTGCCGCACCGGGCTCAACGAACAAAAAGCAGGTCCGGGCGTTTTCGGTCACTCGGCAACTGTGCGTCGTACCGCCCGGGATCCATACAGCGTGCTGGGGAGGGACAAGCCAGAGTGCATTTTGCACCTCACAGCTCACTGCGCCATGCAAAGACAGGATCAGCTGGCCTTTGCGATGGTCATGCGGGCGGGCACCCGAATCACTGAGGTCAGGCGCAACCTTGAGGGCAATCGCTGCTTGGGCGAAAAGGTCTGAATCGAAATCTTCCGGCGAGGAAACGACATTTTTTGGGCTTGGCATAATTTAGGTATCAGATGTCTTGATATCTATATTATACAGTTCTGAAGTTCTCTACAGTTGTCTTCTATTAAGAGGACAGATAAAGAATATGTCAGATACAAAAAACAAGTGGCATGCCATCGCGCTCGTCGCAGGCATTCTGCTTATCGCCGTGAACCTGCGCGTTCCCTTTACCAGCATCGCGCCCGTTTTGCCGCTGATCCAGAATGATTTTGGTTTGAGCGCCTCAGCTCTAGGCCTGCTTACTTCACTGCCATTACTTGCCTTTGCAGCCTTCTCCCCGCTCAGCGCATCGGTCGCCCGCAGGTTCGGCATCGAGCGCACGCTTTTCGGTGCACTGTTGGTTATTTCAGCGGGCATCCTGCTCCGCTCCGCAGGCAGCGCGTGGGCGTTGTACGCCGGTACGATATTGATAGGCACTGGGATCGCCCTGGGCAACGTGATGCTGCCCGGCCTGATCAAACGCGACTTCTCGACAAAAATGGCGTCCATGACCGGCGCTTATTCCATCACGATGGGTGCAGCGGGCGCTGTCGGTTCAGCCGTAATAATTCCGCTGACCCAATCATGGGGATGGCCGATTGCCCTGAGTTTGTTGGTCGCAGCCCCGTTGTTGGCGCTGGTGGTGTGGCTGCCGCAGTTGAAAAAACACGAACACGTAAATCTGTCCGGTCCGAAACAAGCGCCAACCGTGGCCGTCTGGCGTTCGCCGCTGGCATGGCAGGTCACACTGTTCATGGGGCTGAACGCGATGCCTTTTTATGTCGCCGTCGGCTGGCTGCCGACCATTCTGATGGACCATGGCATATCCCCGGAGCAAGCAGGCACGGTACACGGCACGCTTCAACTGACAACGGCCATTCCCGGCTTGATTCTGGCGGCCACGCTTCGCCGTCTCAAAGACCAGAAACTGGCAGCCGCTACCGTCAGCCTGTTAACCGCCTCATCCCTGATCGGGCTCATTTACGCGCCAGACTACGCCATGTTGTGGGCCGCGTTCCTGGGCTTCGGCTCTGGTGCCAGCATGATGCTCGGCCTGACCTTCATCGGCTTGCGCACAAAAAATGCCGGTGACACGGCGGCACTTTCAGGAATGGCGCAGTGCGTCGGCTACCTGATGGCAGCCGCAGGCCCCTTGCTGCTAGGCCAACTGCACGACTGGACCGGTGGCTGGACAGCACCGCTGCTGATCACAGCCGCAATCTCCGTAGCCGGTGCATTCACCGGAATGCTGGCCGGGCGCAACGTTCAACTTGAACCTGCTGAATCATCGTCGCGAACAAGCCCAGCAATCCAGTCAGCGAATGCGCTCACAGCTGGCGATAGAAAGCGCTGATGCGGGTATAGCAGGTGTACAGGAACCGATGCGGGCTGCCAGTCAGCAAGCACTTCGACCAGCCGCCCTTCTCGCAGATGCTCGCTGACCACGTTTTCAGCGAGCTGCACCAGCCCGAAGCCTTCCAGGCACATTTTGATGTAAAGCCCGGTCTCGTTGACTGCCGCAGTGCCGTTCACCGGGACTGAGATTTTCTCGGTGCCACGGGCGAAGCGCATTTCGCCTGCTTGCCTTGCGCGGCCCGAGAAGTAATGGATGGCCCGGTGGTGAGACAAATCTTGCGGAGTTTGCGGAGTACCGTTTTCTTCGAGATAGGCGACAGAAGCACAGGTCACCCAGCGAAACCGGCCGAGTGGGCGCGCAACGAGCGTTGAGTCATCGAGCTCGCCTGTACGAATAACGCAATCGACACCCTCTTGAACCAGATCAACCTGCCGATCGTTGACGCCTATCATCAGGTAGATATCCGGGTAGCGCCTGTAGAAGTCTTGCAGGTTTGGCATGACGATGAAGTGTGCAATGCCACCCGGCATATCGACACGCAAACGCCCCTGTGGCCGTTTTACGGAATCCGTCAGGCTGGTCTCTGTGTGTTCGATCAGCTCCAATATTTCCCTGCACTGCGTCAGATATTGAGCGCCCTCAGGCGTCAGGCTGACTCGCCGCGTGGTTCTGTTCAGCAGGCGCACCTGCAAGTACTTCTCAAGATTTTTAACGCTGCTGGTAACTGTCGAGGCCGGCAGAGAGAGCGTCTGCGCCGCCTGGATAAAGCTTCCTGCTTCAGCCACACGTACGAAAACCTGCATCGCTTGAATACGGTCCATGACTGTTAGCAGCCTCAAAGCAGTGATCGGGGGAAGTCGTTATTATTCGTAAATATTGAATAATAAAAACAGTTTAACCATCTTTTTCCCGCAGTACCGCATTGCGTACATTGCCTCCAACGAAATTTGAGGAGGTGTACAGAAAATGGCTGAATATAACCGCAGCATCGTGCAGGCTCCGGCCGCTCCGGCCGCCCGCACACTTATCCGCGGCGCCACTGTGCTGAGCATGGATGGCGATATCGGCAATCTGGCGCGCGGCGATATCCTTATCGAAGGCAGCACCATCACGGCCATAGGTGAAAACCTTGAGGCCGGCGAAGCTATGGTTATCGAGGCATCCGGCATGATTGCCATGCCCGGGATGGTCGATACGCATCGTCACTCCTGGGAGGGCCAACTGCGTCGAATAAATCCGAATGCCGAAACCCTGGAAGACTACTGCAACGCAACGCACTTCTCGTTCGCCAAATACTATCGCCCGGCTGACATGTATATCGGCAATCTGCTGACTGCATTGGGCTGCATCGATGCCGGCATCACCACCGTGGTCGATAACTCGCACAACAGCCGCACCGGCGCGCACTCCGATGCTGCGGTCGAGGCATTGCTCGATGCGGGTATCCGCTCCGTTCACGCCTCCGGTGCGCCAGTTTCCGGTGAATGGGACAAAGCCCACTGGCCCGGCAACCTGGAGCGTCTGCAGGAAAAATACGTCAAGAACGGCGACAACCCACTGCTCTCGCTGGCGGTGATGGCGCAGCTGGAGCCTGAGCTCTGGGCTGAAGCCCGGCGCTTGGGGCTGCCGATCATTACCGAATTTTTCGGCGGGGACATGGCAGCTGAGTTGGAGGGTTTGCATCGCGAGGGTCTGCTGCGCCCCGATAACATCTTCAACCACTGCACAGCGCTGCCGGACGCCGGCTGGAAAATCCTTCGCGAGGCTAGCGTGCGGGTCAACGTATGCCCGCGTTCAGATGCCCACTACGGCATTGAAGATGGAATGTTCGCCATGCAGTCGGCCCTGCGTCACGGTATCAGTCCGGGACTGAGTGTCGATAACGAAACCTCCTACAGCGGTGACATGTTCATGGAGATGCGGGTGGCGTTCTACCTGCAGCGCGTCATGGGCATGCACCAGCAGCGCTGCTGCGGCGCAGAACATCATCCGGTGACCCTGCCTGCTCATGGCCTGCTCAAAGCCGCCACTCTCGACGGCGCTACCTGTGCCGGATTGCAGGACAAAGTCGGCAGCCTGGCCCCCGGCAAACAGGCCGACCTAATCCTTATCAATGCGCAGGACATCAACCTTTACCCGTCGGGTAACGCATTCGGCACCGTTGTACATGCAGCCGAACGCAGCAATGTCGACACGGTCATCATTGGCGGTCGCATCGTCAAGCGCGGCGGCAAGGTGCTGGGCGTGGACAGCGAAAGGCTGCGCGCAGCAATCGACGAATCCCGTGAGCATCTGTTTGCTGCCGCAGGCTACCAGTCGGACATTTTTGCCGAGACATTCATGCCGCTTGAGTCAGCCAAGTAAGGAGACGCGAGATGAACGCAGCCTACTACCTGCTGGCTATCTCCGCAGGGCTTGGCATAACCCTGCAGACCACGCTGAATGGTCAACTCGCTAAAGGTGTGGGTGGAGATTCCGTAGCGGCGGCGCTGTTCTCATTTACTGCCGGTGCGGTATGCCTGGGCTTCTTTTCATTGATGCGCGGCGGGATAGTGGCTTCACTGGCGGCTATACCTGCCCAGCCCTGGTGGAGCCTGTTGGGCGGTCTGCTGGGTGCCGGTGCCTTGCTTAGTTATGTGGTGCTTGCGCCAAAAATCGGTCTGTCAGCCCTGCTGGGCCTCGCTATCGCAGGGCAGATTATCTCGTCACTGGTTATCGATCATTTCGGATTGATGGGGGCATCGGAAAGGCCGGTGTCTCTCGTCAAGTTGGCCGGGTCGATGGTGATGCTAGCAGGCTTGGCCATCGCCCTGTTCGGTGACAGGTGGTCAGCGCTTTTCTCCAACTGACAGTCTTGTTTGCCCCATCCTGTTTCGTAGGACGCAACCATGTTTAAAACCCTAATCGGCACCACCAGTCTTCTTGGCGAGTGTCCTGTCTGGTGTGAAAGAACCGAACGCCTGTTCTGGACCGACATCCCCGGCTGCGAGTTGCGTGCTCTGGACCCCGAAAGCGGCAACGTGCAGCGTTGGTCCCTGCCAGAGCCGCTAGGATCATTTGCCCTCACCGCAGACGAAGACGTATTGCTGATGGGACTGGCATCCTGCCTGGGCTACTACACCGTGAGCACCGGTCGTTTCAGCAAAATCACAGCCACCCCTGGCGTGCCCGGAACCCGAATCAATGATGGCCGCTGCGACCGCATGGGCAACTTTGTATTCAGCACGATGGACGCCGGTGAGCAGGTGCAAACCATAGGCAGATTTCACCGGCTCAATGTCGCGACGCTCGAGACAGAAACGCTGGACCTTCCCGAAGTGTCGATCCCGAACAGCATCTGTTTCAGCCCGGACGGTTCCATCCTGTATTACGCGGACTCCCTGCGAGGATGCATTTCCTGCTGCGATTACCCATCGTTGGAAAACCAGCGTGTGTTCACCAAAAAAGTCGACGGTCAGGGCGCGCCAGACGGCTCTTGCATTGATGCGCAGGGTTTTCTCTGGAATGCGGAATGGGGCGGTAGAAGAGTCGTGCGTTACGCGCCGGACGGCAAAGTTGACAGCGTGATCGACTCCCCGTGTATTCAGACCACTTGCCCGGTGTTAGCCGGACCTGGTTATGAAACGCTTTACTGCACCAGCGCACGGATAGGGCTGGATAAGCCGGCAGATTTCGATGGCACGCTGATAAAAGCCGAAGCGATTGTCGCTGCGGGACTTCCAGAAGAACGATTTACAGTGCTACTGAACTGAGTAGCGTGTTCTAGCCTGTCGCGTCGTTCTGAATGCCGGTTTTGAACACCTGACGTGCTCAAAACCGTTTTTTATATAGCCTCGACCCAAATGGGACGCCAGAGCAGATTATCTACCAGAAGGTGTATTTGCAGGTGCGTATTGTTTAATTTGCCGCTACCTTTCTGGGAAATCACGCAATAAGGATTACGCACATGAATGTCGGAATGGCTCATGCGATTGAGGCCGCAGAAAACGAGTATTTGTGTGCACGCGTCGAGAGTTTGTCTCGGATAAGTGGAAACCCTTTTGGTGCTCGTGTGTTTTTCAACGAAACTTTTCCATGCTTTCAAGTGAAGGCATCACCTAACCCGATGCTCAATCGCATCTACGGCGATAGCACCGGCAGCCCCCAGTCACTCTTGAGCTTGCTCAAGGAATCAGCAGAGTATTCGACCGTAACGCCTCTTATCGGAAAGGCCTCGACGTTGGAACCTTACGTGTTTGTGGGGGAGAAGCGACTGGAGCGTCTGAGGGGGTGGACGCATCTGCAACTCGCGTGCTCCATCGAGGACGTGATCTTGAACCACCACTCATTCGAAATCGAAGAGGCCACCTCACAAACGCTTCCTGAGTTCGCAGCCTTGCATGCGAGTGGATTTCACACCAAGCCAGAGCACCTTCAGTTGAGCCAGGCTTCGTTCGCAGGACTGATGTCAAATGAACGTCTGAAAATCTACGTCGTTAAAGCTGATGGAAAGGTCGTTGCTGGAGCGTTGATCTACCTGGCCTGCAATGGGGTTGCCTACCTTGGGACGGCTGCTACCCGAAAGAATGCACGAGGCCTGGGCTACCATGGAGCCCTTATATCTCATCGGATAAAACAAGCAAAAAAGCACGGCAGTCTAGTGATCGCCGCAACCGCGCTTCCCTGTTCGCAAAGTCGCCGAAACTTGCAGCGTACAGGGCTAGCGACATCCCACGTTCAAGCGCTATATCGCCTGGGATAGCGGAAGTCTGCTCTTGGCCTTTTAGCGACGACCTGATTTCAACCTTCGCTATGCGTGGTCTTACCTCAATCTGTTTCGCCATCTTTGTCAAAGGTGAAGGCTTTGCCGTGGATGCGGATATGTTCTATCAAATGTATTTTTTGAACGTCGCTGCGGTGATCGCGGTTGCTATTCCGAGCATCACCGTACAAGGAAGGAAAATCGCAATGGGATTGAGTGAAAACGGTATGGATAGGTAAATAATCCAGGGCAAGATCAGCAGAGGTAACACTGCTCGCTTGGCGCGGTGATAGACAAAGCTGCTTTCTAAACCCGCGCCAAATTTGCGCAGGTCACGGCGTATCAAACCATCGACAAAGCCAGTGAGCATGCCTAGCAAGAACAGCGGCGTGATCAATACCAGTATGGTCAACCGCACCACAAATGTGAAAGTAACGAACACCGCGGCTAGCACGAAATCTTCAATGCTCACGTAGAGCTGGTTAGTCCAGTTCCAGAAGCCGTTGCCATGGCTTGATACCCGCGCCTGCTGGGCAAAATTCGCAAAGCCAGTCTTAACCAACAACCATTGGCTGAGGAAGTCCAGCCACTGGACAATCGTCTGTCCAGGTTTTTGGAGAATGAGAGAAGATTTGAAGTGCTCACTCAGCCAGCCCATTTCGTTCTCCAGCATTGCTTGGCTGTGCCGCCAACCCTGATCGCCCCAGAACAGCAGCAAACCAGCGAACTCTATGAGGATCGAGAACAGCAATGAGGCCATCAGAACGGCGATGATGCGCAGGACGAGGCTGATGGTCGAGATGATTAGTCCTGGCCTCTGGATCGGTTGTCGTGGCGTGTTCTGGACGGAAGTCGCCATCGTTCACTCCATAGCGAGCTGCAGAGTTGATTTGGGTACTACATCTTCTGGATATTTTTCTGCTGAGTCGAAGCCTGTGGCGGGG
Organism: Pseudomonas sp. W22_MBD1_FP4; assembly: GCF_052113765.1. Classification (NCBI taxonomy): domain Bacteria; kingdom Pseudomonadati; phylum Pseudomonadota; class Gammaproteobacteria; order Pseudomonadales; family Pseudomonadaceae; genus Pseudomonas; species Pseudomonas sp. W22_MBD1_FP4. The sequence continues at coordinate 173,912 of NZ_JBGQOI010000006.1, forward strand.
GGCAGCTATCCCACCTGATCCCAATCGAAGTTTGCTGTTGGGCCTCCACTACTGGTGCTCCACCACTGCCCCGCCTGCGCGTTGTAGGCTGCCCGCATCCGTTGAGTGAGCTCCTGTAGGTCTTTGGGCATGGCATCATCGTTGGAGGGTTTTGGCAACGGCATGCGGACTTTCCAAAGCTGGCCACCAGTCTGGAGGGAGAACATTTGCCCCTTGGGCAAACTGACGATGTGCGCAGGCTCGATCAGCGGCACACTGGTGCTGCTGACACGGTCCTGTGAGGACGAAGTGAAATCCGTGTTGGCCTCCGGATCGGAGGTGTCGGTTGCACCCGAGACCAGGGTCTTGGTCAGTACATTAACCTTGGTCAACTGCTGGGTGAGCAGTTCCGCGGTCGCGGTTTCGCGCACTCGCAGTATCTGTAGGGTGTTGAAATTGCCGACCACCTGGCCGGCCTTGGCCCGGTTGCCTATACGTGCTTCGATATCGCTGAGGGTTTGGGTGTAGGCGGTTACCTGGATACCGGCACCGCCCCCCTTGTTGATCAGCGGAATGAACTCATCGCCCATCAACTCGTTGAACTCATCGGCATGCAGGTTGATTGGCAGTTTGTCACCAGCGTTGCCAGATTGAGGCAGCCCATGGTCAATGCCATGTTTGTAGATATGTCCCGCGACCGAGACCAAGTCGGCGAACATTGAATTGCCCACGGCGGCGGCCACTTCGGCATCAGTCAGCGCATCAAGGCCAACGTAGACGATGCCGCGTTTTCGGATGATCTGCATCCAATCGAAGATCGGCCGCGGGTCATTCAGATCGGTGTAGTTGGGAGCAAGTAACTGAGCGGTCTTGCCGGTGGTGAGTTTCTCCAGCAGCGGCAGTAGCGAGGCTACGATTTTGTCGAAGTAAGTGCGGTCGTAGCGCACCGCAGAACGCAGTCCGTCCATTACCGGATCAAATACACGCTTCACCGCCAGGTATTGCTCGATGGCCACCACCCGCTTTTCGCGTCCTATCATATGCCGGGGAATGTTCTTCTCGGTGAGCTTGCCTTCGAGCTGGACGATCACCTCCCAGGCCTTCGGGTCGGTCTTGGCGAAAAACTGCTGGGCGTACTCGATGAACAGGGCGTCGATGTTGACCACATGTCGCTGGATCTGCAGGTAGTCCGGACGCCGGCCCAACTCGATCAGAGCGCGGGCGATGATGTTGACGAAACGCCAGGCGAACTCACGAAAGGCCGCGGAGTTGCCTTCACCGCTGAGCTGCCCGGCGATGCGCGACGCCACTTCCGAAATGCGCCCGAAACGTCCTACGGCGTTGTAACGCGCGGAGATCTCTGGCCAGCCTAGATGGAAAACATAGAATTCCTTTTCCCGACCGGCGCGTTTGGCTTCGACGTACATGCGTTTGAGCAGGTTGGCATCGCCCTTAGGATCGAAAACGATGACCACCTCATGTTCGACGCGGTGAATGTCCTGGGTGATGTACACCTCGGCGAGTCGCGTCTTGCCGACGCGAGTAGTGCCTAGCACCAGGGTGTGTCCGACCCGTTCGCCCAGTGGCAGACTGACCTCCGTTTCATTGGGCTCGACCCCATGCAACAGCGGCGAGCCACCTACCGGGGGCAAAGGGCGCAACGGATTGAAGGCACTGTCCCAGGCGGTGACACGGGCCAATGTCGAGAGCGGAAACGGTGCATGCTCCAGGCGCCGTTCGAGTCCACGGGCCAGACGGTAACAGGTCGGTTGGTCAACATAGTGGGCAACCGCCGGATCCTGGGCTTCGACCAGGCGCTGGGTGTGCAGGCGGGTCCAGCGGAAGCCGCGGCCCATGAACAGACGCTTGCGGCTGATCGGAATCTGTCGACTGGTCAGCTCGTAACGGGGCAGCCGGCGGATATTGCGTCGATAACGCAACACCTCCCAGGCTTGTCGCAGGCGGATCAGGCCGAATAGGGTATAGGCCAGCGCCGCAATCAGCCCGATCTCGGGTGACAGGGCCACGGCCCAGGGCGAGTACACGCACAACACCGCGGCGGCGATGCAGATCGCTACTGTGTACAACTCCACCGCCGGCCGGAGCTTGGACTCCATCGCATGTTCGGCCATGACCTGGACTCATTGTTCCAATGAGGTGGCGGTGATCAAGACGGGGTAGTGCTCAATCTGCAAGCGGGTGGCGATGTCGTTACCGTTGACCGGCAGGATGGTGATGCCCGGGGCGGCGGCTCGAATCCGGGCCAGGGCTTCAATATCGGCCACTTCAACGGCGAGGCCTGCTGCACCTATTGCCCGCAGTTCAGCCGCACGTTGATGCAGCCAAGCCAATGATTGGGGATCCTCACCGACTAGAAAAAATGGCTGCAAGCCTGGCATGTTCAGGACGCGAGACGTGATCTGGCCTGGGCTCAAATAAGAGCTGCGCACGGGTAGTATCCAGGACTCATCAGCCAATGCAGATAGGTCCGCATGTATGGCCCGAGCTGGCTGGATCTTGTCGTTGATCGGAGGCTTGGAAACTTGAAAATGGGTACGGGTGAGGCCGCCAAACTGGTCCTCTGCAACGGATTGTTCCGAATGGGAGCAAGCAGTCAAGAGCAGGGAGAAGTAACAAGCAATAGGAATTCGTTTCATGGTGGTGTGCCCTGTTCAGCAGAAGCCTGCAGTCGCGCGAGTTGCCGGGAGAATCCATCGCGGTAGCGCGCGGCGGGTAAACCTCCCGCAGGGCGGTGATAACGCCCAGCGGCTGAAACCCAGTCACCGGTGACGGCGTGATGCTCTTGCAGCAGGGCGGCAGTCACAGCCAGATTGCGGTAGGGTTCGAGAGCTTCGCAGGGACTGGTAAAACGTTGTCCGTGATAACCCAGGTTGGTTTGCCCAAGTCCGGCGTCGACCCGTTTAGCGTCATATTGCGTGAGCGCCTGGAGCAAGGCGTGACATGCGGCCTGGCGAGTGGCGAAACGGTAGGGTGTTCCGGCGATATTCAGGGTCCAAGGCCACGGCAGCAGTCGACCATGGACGCGAATACCGCTCTCTTGTAAGGCAATCGCGAACAACACCGTAGAAGGGATGTAGGCGTCATGCGCCGCCAGTTGATAAGCCGGAGGCGGAAGTTCGTTAGCCCGAACCGTGTGCACCGTCAGCAGGAGCGCAATAGCAATCAATCGAGACGTTGCCATTGTCCATTCACCTGTTGAAATGTGGCGGGCAATGGCCCCGGAGCCCCCAGGCTGAACCATCGACCACGGTCATGGTTCAGGGTGATCTGCCGGCGTTGAACCTTAGCCGGATCGATGTCCGCTTGCCGAGCCCAACTGCGGACGCGTTCATCCTTGCCCTGGCTGCCCACCAGGTAGATATCGAACGCCGTATCACTGCTTTGCAGACGCTGCGCTTCGGCGGTGCATGCCGGGCAGTGGTCCTCGACAAATAGAGACTGGCGCGGCACGACCGATGAGCTGACAGGGGACGGGGATGCCATGCCCTGGATCGGCAGCAGCCCGGGAAACAGCTTGGCCCAGGCCGCGGTGTAAGCGTTTTGGTAGGCCAATTCACGCTCGGCGCGTTTGGCTTCCAGTGCTACCTGTAATTCGGCATAGCGCTGGCGTTCTTGGTCGGTCTGGGCTTCAACCCCGAGGGCGGTCAACGGATCGAGGTTCGGGCTCCAGAAACCGCGTGGGCCGGCTTGGATCTGTTCGAAGTGTGTCCACTCCTGCTCCGTGAGCCCCCAGCTTGCGGCCTGTTCAGAGTGCGAGCGTCCCAGCGGAGTGGATTGTGTGTCCTGGATCCGTGACCGTGTCGTGGCAGGGGTGCCCATCGCAGTGCCTATGGCCAGTAGCGACGCGAGACAAACGACGGGGAGTAGTGGCACTCTGTTCATGATCGCTTCTCAAGGGAGTTGCACGGTCTGATCTGGCTGAGCAGCCACCGAGAAGATGGCTGAGTGCGGCTCAAGCACTTTCAGGTGCCAGGCTCCGAACTGCTCGCCGGCATGCAGCAGCCGAACATCTATGAGAGAGCTACTGTCATGAGGTGCGACTGCCAAAAAGCGCTCACCCCCGCGGGACTCGACACCCAACACTGAGAACGGTGGCGATAGCGGGACGGGTTTTGGGCGAGCCGTCTTTTTCGGCTTGTTCGCGGAAGAGGTTGGCGGTGGGAGGGTTGGCTGAGTCTTGAGCTCCAGTAGCTGCTGTTCGACGTGCTCAAAGCGTCCGCTTAGAGCTGTCAGGTCTTTCACGGTGGCGCGGTCTGCCAGACCGTCGCGCATCTCCTGTATCTCTTGCGCCCACTGAGCCAGCATCGGATCGAGGGTATTGGCCTGTTGTTCACCGGTATCGACCATCTGCTTCAGGTCTTTCAGCGCGTACTGCAGTTTCTCCTGTGCGTCCTTGAGCGCGCTTAAATCACGTTGCAAGATGTCCAAAGTTTTTAGGCGCTGGGTGTTCGTACTCTGTAGCTCTGCCATGCGCTGATACTGGTTAAACAAACCGCCGCTCAGCCCGGCGACTGCCAGGCAAAGTAAGCCAATAATGATGGTTTGAAACGTCGAGGCTTTCATGGACGTGCCTCCGCCTGATGGGACGAGTCTGGTGTAGCCCGCACGACGCCGACATCAGCTTTCTGCTGTTCGAAGCAGACCGAACGGCTGACCTCATCGGTCGTGAGTTGCCAGGCGGGGCCCGCCAGTACCTGTAGTGCGCTGCGTAACGCAATCGGGCCGAGCCGGTAATGGGCAGCAGGCAGAGGCCGAGTGAAAAGTGTCTTTACTGGTTCTGTGGTAGGGCAGAGCGAATAACCCGAGCGCTGCAACACGTAGTGCATCGCCTCCTGTACCGAGGGATTAAGATTGGACGGTATGCTCAGATCAATTATTTGAGCGAGAAGATCACGTTGCTCCGTAGTGGGCTCTGTACTCACCAGGGTATAGCGACCATAACGGATCTCCGCCGGATGGTTTGCTTCGGCCGGGCTCCTTGATAATTGGGTCCGATTGGAGCCACTGTCGATCTTTGGATTAGTCGGTAATGGGGTGGGAATTTGCGCGCTGCAGGCACTCAAAAAAAACAGCAGGCAGACAGGGGTAAAAAAACGCTCCATGAAAAAAACCTCATGTCAGACTCAGTACAGAACCTGACATGAGGTGAAGGAGCGATTCAGTGAGAAATCCGATTTATTGCAGGTCGTGTTAACGCTAAATACTTTGCTCTGCATCATAGATAGCTAGTCCATCCAAGACAGCAGCGTCGGGGTCGAAGATCAACAATCGCACATCCGCCAATGCCGCCATATACAGTACGTTGACCAAGGCTGCCGGCGTACCAGCGTCGAGTTGCTCTTGCCTCAGCGATGAGTAAGAACAGCCCTCGATTTTTACCAGGTTATCGTCTGTCCAGGGCGTGCCGATCAGCTTACACCCGATGCCATTGCAGTCCTTCAGGACAAAGGGTTCGAACAGCAGCCCGGTTGGGCTAGAGTAGAAATAGCCCGCCCGGTGTTCCAAGTAGCGCAATGCCTCTTCAGTGAGGTGTGCGGTACTGATCTCCCAAGCTCGGCTGTAGTGTCCAGTCTCGAAACTCAAGCGAAGGACCACGGACTTGGCTTCTTTCAAGGAGTCAAAGTCCGCGACGTGGCACTGCTCGTTGAACACTTCGCCTATTACGGCATAGACCACCTGGTGCACCAGTCCGTTGGACGGGCAGCAACCATCCAATTCATTCAGAATGGATTGGCCTTCGCTGATCAAGGCGAAATCATCATTGAAGATGCAGGGGACCAGTTGCAACGTATCGTCGGGCAGATGCGCCTGGGAGTTGTGCATAGGCCGAAAGCAGGGAGGACAACCGTCCTCGTAGGCGATCATTAACAGCCGTTCGATATAAAGTTTGTCGTAGCCGCGAGTAAATGGATTTGAGGCGATCAGCAGGGCGGGGGCTTGGTGTGTGGGGTTCATGACCGTGCTCCAGAATGAAAATGAATAAGGCGCCCGTAGGCGTCTGTGAGGGTTAAAGCCAGCCGTATTCGGCAAGGGAGAGCGGGCGACCTTCACCCACGATGAAGTGATCCAGTACGCACACGTCGATCAAGGCCAAGGCCTCTTTTAACCGAGCGGTCAAGACGCGATCCGCCTGGCTGGGTTCCGTACACCCTGAGGGGTGGTTGTGAACAAAAATGGCGGCCGCAGCGTTATGCGCGAGGGAACGCTTAACGACTTGGCGGGGGTAAACGCTGGCGCCATCAATGCTGCCGTGAAAGAGGATTTCGAACGCCAGCACCCGGTGCTGGGCGTCAAAAAAAATCACACCAAAGACTTCATGGTCTTGGTGCGCAAGACGCAGTTTTAGGTAAGCCGCTACGGTGTCCGGCGACGTCAGGATAGGCCCGCGGGCGAAAAGCCGACGATCCAGAATATGCAGCGCTTCGTCGATCAGCTGGTTTTCGTGGACAATGCGATCTGCCTCGGAATCCGAGGTCTCAATCAGTTTGAGTGGTGTGCTCACGGCGCTACCTCCGAAGGGAATAATCAGGGGTACACGCCCGAGGGGAGTGGTATCCCCAGGGTGGGTGTAGAGTTGCAGGCGTTTGCAGGTGCTGTAGGGTTTACAGCCGAGTGTATCGGTGGCGTTGACCGTGTAGAGGTGAACCACAACCGTCGCAAGGCAATGGAGAAAAGGCTCTTATGCCCCAGCCGGTTTCGGGATCGAAGTCGGCACTGATGGGCAATAAGCGAACCAGCCTAAGGTGTATCGCGGCGATGCGTTGTTCGATCTCATCCGGCGAGTAATACAGCGATAACGTGCTGTAGTCCTCGTAAGCCGCACCGAACAGGCAGTCGTCGCAAAGCCAGAAGGATTCCATATTGGTTCTCCTGTGCTAGTTGAAGAAAAGGCGCTCGATTGAGCGCCTTGATGTAAAACATCATGGATTGTTCAGGCGGACTGAACAGCACGTGTGGCGACACGGCGGGCCGTGCGGGGAGTGGTTGGAGATTCAGGTTCAATCCTGGCCTCTGTAGGGTTGTCGGTATCCTCCGCTTCGGCATCAGCCGACGTTGGAGAGGGTTCATTGATCTGCGCTGGCTCAGCAGGTGCTGTTGCTTCCTGCCTGGCGGGCGCTTTGTATTCGAACTTGCCATTGACCTTGATCCAGTCGATGAACAGCAAACGACCTTTCAAGCTGGCGCCAGGTTGGCCTTGTTTATCGCCTTTCTCATAGAGAAATGGGTCGATCCACAGGTCACCAATACGGAACGACAGCAAGACCTTTTTCTCGGCTCTGACGGCGTCCATATAGAGACGAATCAAGCGGTCAGCTTCGCCACCAGCGACTTTGCAATCAAAGCGGGTGTACTCCACTGCATCGGAGGCACCATGCAAGGCTGCGATATCGCAGGCCATGAATGGCTGACCGCGGCGGACCTGTACTTCACGAACACGGTTGAGGTAGCCGATACCGGCGGTGTGCAGGTTGAAGTAAGAGGTCGCTTCTTGGGATTGTTTGGCGTAGGCCATGGTTGTTCTCCTGTTTCAAGGGAAAACGGCGACACACAGCCCCTGACGGGAAAGTGAGCCCCCGTCAGGGTGGGTAAGGTGAAGTCAAGCAATGAACGACTCGTCAGCGGCAAGCCGATGACCATCAGAGTGATGCTTCTGGGGGGAATAGCTGTGCAGCAGAGGAGCGTCTGCGGTGGTAATCCGCAGGCATGGAGTAGTCGGCATTCATCACCGCTTAAGCGGCAACCGCGCGAGCTTCCGAACGCTGATCGCACTTGGGTAAACCACCACGAACGTGGCGTAGCCTTGAAGGTTTTGGCTACCTGGGCTGGGCTGTCAACGACAGCAAACCACGCCCTTTGTATAAGCCTGTCACAGGGGCGCGTCAAGACGCCACAACCCGATTTTTTAAGGCCGGAATACGGTGGTAGTCACTGGAATTAAGAAAATGAAAAAAAAGAAGAGTGGGCCTAGCGGTGTGCCAGGCGAGGAAGAGAAAAACCACCTTTGACGGTCCAACGCAGTCGACAAGCTCCTCGCAAAACTTGGTTGAACTGCGCAATGATTCGCCAACCGACCCTCGTCGTGGCCAGGGTCGGAATATGCTGGCACGCATCCGCGCACAAAGGGTGCCCTGTGTTTCCCCGGTGGGCTCCGGGACTGAATACGATCGCCGAAGCGGATGACCGCTATTGCCGGGTAGAGGCAACAGTGGTCATCCGCCACCACAATCAGGTCGAGCAAAAAAACGGGAATTAAATTCCGCAGAAGAGGAGGCTCCGAACTCGAAGAGTTTGACCGAACTGCCCGGAGCTAATCGGTCTTGGGTCGCCGTTGGCGGTTATCCGAAGCTACTACAGCAGATACGTCAATACGACGTCAAGCCTTCAGGCCCCCTTCATAAGACGCTACGTTGAACACGATGAAAGAGGTTACTTACTGCCGAGATGTGCGGCCAATTGTTGGACGGTTGCCAAGATAAAGGCACGGTCGCTTTCTTTCAGTCCACTCAGCAGACCCGCGATCATCTGGCCCTGGTCATTGGGGCGATTACTCGATGCCGTCAGCAGTTCATCCATCCGGCAATCGAAAATGTCCGCCAGTTGCATCAGTTTGACCACGGAAAGCTCCACTACACCCCGTTCCAGGCGCGAGATGGCTTCGCTACCGATCCCTAAACGTTCAGCCACCTCTTCCTGAGTCAAATTACGCTCGCTGCGGTGCTTCGCGATCATGCGCCCGATTTGGGCTTGGGTTGGATGTTTATGTGCCAAGTGATGAGTTCTCCAGTTCAACCCGAATGGTTGAGCAAAGACCCGTTGACATGAACATCCTTAAGGGTTGAGTATCGACTCATTGGGTTGTTATAGTGACTGAAACAGCTGAGTATCGCGACGTGGTTTCTGTCCCTTCAGGGATCAGAGTCAAGATTGGTTAGTAAGAGCGACGGTCTGAAAGGACCATGTTGAGGGATGGTTGAACATGGAAGATGAGAGAAAGGACGTCATGGATGTGATTTGGGATCGAACACTGGAGCTGTTCATCAAGATTCATGATTGCCCGGATAACCCCGAACACTTCGAACGCCTTGTTCTTTGGCTCAACGAAGATCCTGCCCACCTAAAAGCCTTCAACGAACTGGGGCAGATATGGATTTCGACAGGTATCGCTTTGGCCCGTGAAGTCGGACAACCTTTGATCGATTTGGAGCGGGATCAGGCGCCGCTGATGATGCACTGAGCTGTGTACCAACCCAACGTCATGTTGATCTCAACCGAACTGTCGTGGGCGGCGCGTCTCTTTTCTGAACTGCGTAGTACCCTTGCAGTTCGGATACTGCGAGCATGACCAGAACGGCCCAGATTTGCCCTTCCGCTTGATCATTGAGGCATTGCAAATGGGGCAGGCCGGTCCGGCTTTGACCGCTATCGATAAGGTGAGCGCACCACAATGTTCGACCAATTGCGCGATCCATTTCGCCTGCTTTGTGACAAACGCATCCAAGGTCAGGCGTCCCCCTTCGATTTCGTCAAGCGCCTGCTCCCAAATCGCAGTCATGCCAGGATCCGCGACTGCAGAGGGTACCGCCTCGATAAGGGTATGGGCCGCCGCCGTGGCCGTTAAGGCGCGTTTTTTCTTCATCAAATAACCGCGATCAATGAGCCCTTTGATAATGCCGGCTCGTGTGGCTTCGGTCCCGATACCGGTGGTGTCCCGAAGTTTCTGTTTCAGGCGTGGGTCGCTGACAAGCTTGGCGACGTTTTTCATCGCCTTGATCAGATCACCCTCGGTGAGAGGTTTAGGAGCGGCAGTTCGCATGGATTTGAGTTCGACATTGTCCACTGCGCACTGCGTGCCCTGTTGCAAGATGGGTAAGACTTGGGATTTGTGACTGGGCTCATCCTCCTCGGTGTTTTCGGAGAGCGAGCTTTTCCAGCCCTGGACCAAGATCAGTTTGCCCACAGCGGTCAATCGTTCTTCGCCACACGCCAGTTCGACCTGGGTCCGATCAAACTCATGATGCGGAAGAAACTGCGCTAGGTAGTGGCTACGGATCAGTTCGTAGACATGGCGTTCTTGTTCGGACATCCGCACCAGGTTTGCCGGTTCGATGGTGGGGATGATGCCGTGGTGCGCAGTGACCTTGGCATTGTTCCATGCGCGGGAGCGCAATGATTGATCGAGGTCCTCGAATGCAGGTCTGAGTGCAGGATCCGTTTTGAGCAGGGCGTCTAGTACCGCGGGAGCGTCGTTCAACATATTCTCTGGCAAATAGCGGCAATCGCTGCGCGGGTAGGTGGTGGCTTTGTGGGTTTCATACAGGGCTTGGGCGATGTTCAGGGTTTCCTGGACGCCGAGCCCCAGCTTACGCGAGCAGACTTCCTGCAACGTGCTTAGGTCGAAGGGTAGGGGCGGCGGTTCTCGGAAATGCTCAGTATGTAACGAGAGTACCGTGGCGGACTTCTCGTCGGTGATCGTTTGGACTGCGTGATGGGCAAGCGCCTGTTGTAGGCAACGCTCCGACTCGTCCCGTCCTGAGCATGGTGGTAACCACGACGCGATGAACCGCTGGCCCATCGAGGATAGGTTTACCTCAACGTTCCAGTAGGGCACCGGGACGAAGCCGGCAATCGCACGATCCCGATCGACCACCAGACGTAAGGTGGGTGTCTGGACGCGCCCCACTGACAAAACGCCGTCGTAGCCTGCCCGCCGACCAAGAAGGGTAAACAAACGACTGAGGTTCATGCCGATGAGCCAGTCGGCACGGCTGCGGGCGAGGGCCGAGTGATAGAGCGGGAAGGTCTCCTGACCAGACTTCAGCGAGGTCAGTGCCCTGCGAATCGATGCTTCGTTGAGTGCGGACAGCCAGAGGCGCTGAACAGTGCCTTGGTACCGGCAGAGCTCCAATAATTCGCGGGCAATCATCTCACCTTCGCGGTCGGCGTCGGTTGCGATGACAACGGTGGTGGCTTCGCTGAGCAGGCGTTTGATGATTTTGAACTGCGCGGCAGTCTTGGGTTTGACCTGCACTTGCCACTGCGCCGGAATGATCGGTAGATGGTCCAACGACCAGTTCTTGTATTGAGTGCCGTAGGCTTCAGGCGGGGCCGTTTCCAGTAGGTGGCCGATACACCATGTGACAGTTGTCTCGGGGCCGATCAGGCAACCATCGCCACGCTGGATGGCTCCGAGAACCTTGGCGATGTCACGACCCTGGGAAGGTTTTTCGCAGAGGAAGAGGCGCATATAACTACTCCGGATTGAGTTCGGAGCAGCGTTGTTCGAAGTAGCAGGGGCGAGATATGAGAAACCCGAATGGCAGGTTCCTCATATTAGTCGGTGAGGGCGGCTTTGAGTTGGCTGAAGCTGCTACCTTTGGAGCGTTTGTAAATGGGTGGGGGACTTCATGAGCAGCGAGCAATGACAGGCCTGGAACTTCGCGCAGAGGCGCAATTTTTATGCCTGAAGTCGTTCAGGCCTTAGGTGATTGCCCTCTGTGTTTCTTGGGTTTCGACGTCGGCGAGTTGGCCTGCTCAGTATTTTGAGCGGCCGTCGGTTCACTGGAGCGTTCCCGCATCACCACGCTGTGCACCCGGTGAGGCAGGATGCCGACTCGACGGGCCTCGATCTTGAAGGTCACCCGCGCATTGTCTTCGCTGTCCTCCCACTCATCGCGCACCGTACGACCTTCGACCAGTACGCGCATGCCTTTCTGGTACAGCGTGCTCCAGTGTTCAGCCTCACGGTGCCAGAGCTCAACCGGCGCCCAATAGCCGCCCCGATCCTCATAGCTGCCCTCGCGTGGGATGGGGTTGTCGAAGTACACATTCAGCCGTAGCAAACGCCGTGGCTCGTCATTGCCTGAGGCGAACTCCTGGAACTCTGGCGCACTGCCGATATTGCCTTCGCCGACGAAAAAAGTACTCATCGTGTTTTCTCCACTGCGGGTGTGAACTGGCGCAGCAACTGTTCGGCACTGGCCATTTTGATCGCGCAGGTCGTAGCCTGGCGGTAGAGCGAATGCACCACACTCATCTGAAGGTTTAGTGCGATACGCGCGCATTCGAAACGTTGCAATTCCTTTCGTACGATCTGCGGCAATGCTTTGTTGGAGATCTGACGTTCCCAAACCGCCACACCCATGCGAGAAAAATCACGGGTGCGCCAACGCAAAAAGGTGCTGCCCGCGCTGGTCTTCTGCAGCACCAATCGTATCTTCAATAGCGAGTACGGCGGCTGCCCGGCCTGCTGCACGACAGCCTCCATCAGGCGACATAACTGCGCCTCGATTTCCCTCGCCACCTGCGCCAGGTGCTCCAACTCCCCCTTACCCTTAAAAGGTTTTAAAAGGCCTTTTAGGGAGGCTGCGTGTTCGAGCTGCCGATAGGCATCCGGTGTCAACGCTTCGAAGGGCATTGGTTGAATCGGGGTCATGGGATTCACGCGTCAGCCTCCGGCTCATTCACGGTCACAGACGGACCATCCACGTCCTCTGCCAACGCGTCAGCGTCATCCACTGCTACAGCACCACGGCGAATGATCGGCGGCGCAAACTGAGAACGGCGATGACCCTCAAGGATGTCCATCGGGGGCAATCCATACTTCTCCACGGCCGCCAGTGCGCGAGCATTATTTGCGGCCATATCATCGCGTGTAACGCCAGCATGTCTATAACGTTGCGCCTGGCCGAACAAGCTGCGTAACAGGTGGGCTCCGTCGTCGATCCACGCTTCCATGTCTCTTCGGCCGATCAAGGCGGTGTGATGGGCCAATAGGGTATGGCGTACCAGAGTGTCGTAATCGGTCAGCAGGTAGACGGCTAGAAAACCCAGCTGACTACCGATGTACAATGGCAAAGTAACGGGGTGGATGTTGAGGTTGTCCCCCATGTCGATCTGTGTCGGCAGGTCCTGTCTTATTCGGTCTAACTGTTGAGTCAGTTCCAGCATTCCAGCCTTTGCCTGCATCAATTTTTCTTCGAGCTGCACGATGGCCCAATCTGCATAGGGATCGTCCTGAGCCGCAGTTTGTTTGATCAGGTTGGTGACACTGATGTAACCGGCCATACCCATGATCGAGTGGACGCCTTCGCGTGCGGCTCGACCTTGCCAGATACGGGCTGCATGGTGGGTATGCAGGGTCAGGGTGATGCTGCTGCGCAATGAACCCAGATTGAGTTGATAGTGATCGGCCATGGTGTTGTCCTCGCATTGGCTTGGACGGGACGTTGCGACAGATGAGGGTCAAGGAAAGCCAAAAAGCTGAATGCGGTCTATTCGGTTTGGTGAGAGAGGGCAAATGCCTGACGTCTACGTTTATTGGAACTACGCCCAGGCGTTTCCCTAAACGCTCCATGGTTCGGTCCGATATTTTCGTAGATTGGAACTCTATGGATTTGATGCCACTGGCATCAAATCTACTGACGTCCACTGCCTCCACGCAGTTGGCGCAGCTCATTTAGGCACGCTTGGGCGAGGGCTGATGCAGGTTCGCCCTTTTTTCGAGATGGCCGCGAGGGGGCGGTTGGGGGCGGCTCTGCGATGGGCGATGGTTCGGCCTGACTTGCCCAAGGACGAAAGTCGCCCTTCAGCGCACGTTGGGCCAAGCCCATCAGATAGGCAGCTGGCTTGCGTATACCACCGGCCGCACAGCGTGCCCCCGCTTCGTTAAGCACCGCCTGCTGATCCGCTGGGTTGAGCTTGTTCAGCGCCACGGCGATGGCCTGACGTTCGCTTGGGTTCAGGCGCAGCGAAGTGGGCCAGTGCAGGTTATCCACAGTAGAGGTCGCGCGCGGTACCGTACATTTACTTTCTTTTAATACAGTACAGGCAGCGTTCGGATTCCGAACGGTGCTGGAAACGTTAGGGTTCGAGCCTGATTCGGAATCCGAACGAGGGCCTGCACGATTCCGAACGTGGTGATCTTCCCCACGTTCGGAATCGTGGAATGCATCACCGGGTGGCTGATCCAAGCCTTGCTGCGCCCACTGTTCGCCCCAACTGTCCAGCCGCGTCGGTAACCGACCCTGATCGATATTCGTGTCCTGTCGGACCTCCTCCACAATGTGCTGAGCGACAATACGCACGGCCTTTGTCGCATGACCGAGGGCATGTCCGACCAGTTCTAGGTAGTCCTGATCGAGCTCCATGGCTTCGGCGGGGGTTAACGGCTCATCGTGCAGAACGTACAAAGAACCTTGTAGCTGCCCGCTGATTTGGTCGCGACCGCGGCTAACCAAACTGAGCCAACGAGTGAGCCTGAGCATCGTCAACACTCGTGCAATGGTTTCACGTGAGGCTGACGCACCGTAGGGCACGCTCGAGAGGTAAGGCTGCAAATCCTCATAGCGCGGCATGACCACGCCCTGGCCTTGCAGCATGAGCCGAAATACCTGCCAAGCATTTCGCTCCAATGGCGTCAGCCGATTATCCAACAGCAGCCGACGTGGCACGACTTCGTGTGATTGGCCACCAAACAGAAAACCAGCCTTTATAGCCTGGTTGGAGGGCTGTTCAGTGGTAGGGCGTGCTGGCCAGCGCTCATGCAGCTGCTGTGTGCATTGCTGCAGGACACGTTGCCAGCGACTGGCGGGAACAGCATTCATGTTTTGTTGCTGTACTGGTCGATTTGCTGCCAAACGATGGTCAAGCTGATCTGCTGTTCTTCGGCAAGCATCATCATGGCGTCGAGTTTATCCTCGGTGCTGTCCTCTGTTCGTATTTGGCACCAACGTTGCCACAACGCATGCTCCTGCGCTTCGCTTAAATGTTGGGGGCGGCCTTTACGAGTTTCTATCTTGAGTAGACGCCGACGCATGGCTGTTTCCGAATGCGCCAAGCCAAAACACTGGTACATAATGGTGCTGCTTGCGCCGAGCTTGAGCGCTCGGTTGATCAACCGTTCGTTCTGTTCGTCGCGTTCAGCTTGTTCAATCAAACGATGCAGCACTGGCGAGTCAATCTTGACCTCAAGCCAAGGGACTGTGGCATGGGCCAAGCGCGATAACGTGGTCGGTGGTAAGGATTGCAGCACGAAGATGTCATCCTCACTCAGTCCAAGTGCCTTGCAGCGTTGCAGGTTGCCCAGGCGCAGTTCGTGCAGTACCTGGGTTAGCATGGCTTGATTGAGCATATTGAAGGACAAGTTCATCTCAGCTCCTCCGGTGAGTTTTTGTCTTCAGAGATGAGTGTTAAGTCGATTAGACGCCGGGCCAGGCGGATCAGGCGAAACAGTTTGATTAACAGACTGTCAGGCAGTCGCTCCAGACCCACGTCCGTGACTGGTCGATCTGGCAGATAGAGTTGATAGACCCCTAACAACAGTTGCCCGAACAGTGCGGAAGGTATTTGCTTGCGGTCCTCCCAGTTCACCTCGTCTTGAGCACGTAGCAGGGCCAGGAGCATTAGGTGAACGCCGGTCGAGCGAGGCGCTGAAAGATCAAGTCGCTCAATGTCTAGGGTGAAGCCCAAGCCAAGCTTTTGATCAATGATGCTCTCGGCATCTCCGGCATAGGCCGCCATTTCCCGAGCCAGTCCAGCAATGGCTAAACGCAGTTGTTCGGGCGTATCCAGCGGTGGTGTGATGATCCAGAGGTCGTCGATTGGGCAGGTTTCGACTGGAGACGTCGCCTCGCTGGATATCTCGCGATTGATTTGCTCACGAATCTGTTGAACGCGTGTTAGAGGGCTGACCGCAGGTGAAGCATTTGTTTCGGGTGCTCTGAGCAGTTCTTCTGGATTTGGCTCTACCTTGCTCTTGGCATCAGTTGATTCGGGTTTAGTGTCTGATGAGGGCAACTCTGCCGCAGTTTCATGCACGCTTGGTCGATGGCTGCTTTCTGAGGGCGTGGTGGTGACAGCCCCAGGCGTGGAGACGACCCGTTGGGTATCGCTCAGCTCCAGGGCCAGCATACGGTAGGACTGTCCGAGCAAGTGGCTCATGCGTTCGAGCAATTCGTCCTGGATCTGCTCAAGATCAAAGGATTCAGGATCACCATCGAAGTAGCCCATGGTCTCCAGCCAGAACTCTGCAAACGCGACTGTGGCGGTTGGATAGCGGTTCCAGGTTCGCTCAGCCTGACTACGTAGACCGATCAGACGTTCTATCTGTGGCTTACCCAAGCCGGCATACAGAGTTTGTGGAATGGCAGGTAATAAGTGTTCGAGGGTGTCCAGCATGCGGCTGATATGCGACTGCGAAACCGGATAGCCTCCAGCGGCAAGACGTCGGGCCAGCTCCCGTTGTGAGAGCTGTGGGCCATCCGACTCCAGCATGGTTTTGAGTTTGGCTACCGCCAGGGCCCTTTCGATGAACGTGAGTTGGCCGTGCAGGTCGCTTTCCGCCAGATGACCGAGTAGGGCGTTGGTTTCATTGCTCCAAGGTCGGAACAGGCAGTGAATCCGAAAGAAACGCTCATCGCGAGTTTCCTGCCACAGCTCGCCGAGAATCGCCAAGCGCGTATTACCGCCGTTGCGGATGATGAAAGAGGTTTCACCCGGGCGGCGGGTAATCGGTGGCGGTTGATCTAGCCCGCGTTCACGGATCGAGGCTTTGATATCTTCATACAGCGGATTACGGATGAAGCGGGGATTGTGTTCGTAGGGGCGTAACTGTTCCAGAGTGACCAGCATGGGAGTGTCGATGACTGGATCGGAGAGTCGCTCCAGTCCAGGACCTTGAGTGAAGTGGTCCTGGTGCAGCTTATCGGTGACTTCCTCCTGACTGAGTTTCTTCATCGGAACCGCCTCGGTTAACGCCGGCTAAGCAAATGGTCACCGACCTCGAACTTCACGATTTCGGCAGTCCCTGAACCTTCGAAATGTTGGGAGAGTTCTGCGAGGAACCAAACCATGGCCGAGCGCCCTCCTTGCAAACGAAAAACCACGGTGCAGTACTCCTCGCAAGCCGCGTCGCGTGGCCGAATGGAAGGCTGAACAACGATAGGAAACTGATCCAACATTAGAAAACTCCTTACCAAGCCCTGCTGGGCTCAAGGCTGATCAAACAAAAATAAATTGGTGAAATGCTGATTGGGCGATTTGTTTCATCGAGGCTCCGCACACCTCATTACCGATGAGATCGCTTCGCGCCATTCAGGGAATAATTCGATGGCCAGCGCTTGCATGATTTCTAACGCACACTGCGAGCGTCGGCGTTTACTCGACGGGCACTTATCTATTCGATGGACCGGTAAGCCGAGGGATGCGGCATTGATATATGCCACCCGGTCCGGGATCACGGTGTCTAGCACCGAGATATTGGTAGCTTCTGCGAAAGTCTCGCGCAGGCTTCGGATGATCATCCGGGTGTCCACTCGATTGACGTTCACCTGGTTCAGTAAGAGCCGTAAGGGCGGCGGGTCGATGCCTAGGTGGCGAAACGGTTCGAGCTCACTCAGTAGCTTCAAGGTGCCACGGCGCATTTCGCGGGCAGCGAGCATTTCTGGCGTGATGGGAGAGAGGGCGAGATCGGAGGCCAGGATTGCCATTTCCAGCAGTACACTGCGTGCTCCCTGAGTATCGATCAAAAGCAGGTCATAATTGAGACACAACTCATTGAGCAAATTGTGCAGGCGTAGTCGTCCGTCAGGGGCATGCAGCAACAAGGTGCTCAGTCGACCTTGATCGTCGTTGGAGAAAATCAGGTCGAGACCGACGACTGCAGTCCTCGATATTATTCGTTCAGGTATTGTTAGATTGAGTGCAATGAGCTCGTACGCACCTGCCTGAGCTTTCCGGCTCAATGAATAATAACTGGAGAGGGTGGGTTGGCTATCCAGATCCAAGAGCAGCACACGCAGGCCAGCATCGGCCAACAGGCCACCGAGGTTCGCTGCTACTGTCGTTTTGCCTACCCCACCCTTGGTGGAAACCACCGAGACCACATGCATCACCTCACTCCTGTCGCGAAAGGCGTTCTGCAATCCAGTGCTCGATTTCCAGTGAGTCCCAGCCAACTGCGCGCAGTCCGATACGCTTCGCCCGCGGAAACTTGCCTTCCTTCATCAGGTTGTAAATGTGCGCACGTTTGAAGCCGGTTTTTTGCTCCACCTCATCACGTCGCATGATGTGGCGTTGGGGTTGAGGTGCTTCGACTGCGGGTACCGATGGGTTGGACATGCTGGTCACTCCTGGCGCCAGTTGGCGCGTGGTGGGAAGTGACATGGATTGAATCGCACCACGGCGGATGAGTCATTGCATTGCAATCAACCCTATTGCAACGCAATTGGCTCGATCAGGTATTTTTTTTGAGGCTACGATTGGCCACGGCAAACTTTTCATCCAGCGTGCGCTTGCTGAGGCCGGGCACATCTTTGTGACGGGCGACAATGGCATCAACGATGGCTGCTTGATTCGTGAATACCGAAAGAGGTTTTCCGGCGGGCGAATGGTCCAAGAGAAGACTGACCAATGCCCCAATGATGTTGTGATAGGTCAGTTCGCTGCGCTCGCTGAGTTGGCCATTCGTTTTGGCCAAGGCTTTGAGATCATCTCTCTCAAGTCCAATCGACTGGAGCTCTCCTAGAATTTCTTGAATGTATTGCTGTTGCGCTTTGAACGCCCTCGATAGCTCGTCTCGATCTGCTTTCAATGAAAGAAAAGTTCCGAGACTTACCTTTGCAGATGCATCCTCTCCGGACTCGAATAAAAAGCTAGGCTTATGGTCGGGGTAATGAATCTCCATCCAACGGCGTAAGTCCGAATGGCGGATGGTCAGCTGATAGGGCTCTACATAGCTTCCCAAAGGAACAGAAATGCCGAGGCAGCCATACGGCAGCTCACCATTGCGTATGGCGTCTAAAATTCTTTCGACAGCGATGTGAAGATTGGGCCATTGGGGAAAGAGGGTTGCAAGGTTCTCAGGACGAGACCAATCCGCCCGGATAATTTGGGCTTCGTAGCGAGTGAGATTGCACCAGCGCAATGCCGCGTCTATAGGGCGATAGAAGCTTTTGCTATGAGGATTGAAAACATCAATAGTCATAACGCGGCGGACCTCCATTCCTAATGGATAGACCTCGCACCGACTATCTATAAATGTAAATAGCTAATCATGCTAGCTGTTTCTTCGGTCGATCAACTTGGTGAGGCCATTTCATTTCCAGTTTTAGATAAAACTTTTTTGACGTGTAAGTACTTTGGAATTCGTTATTCTTTCATTGCTGCTTTCTGGATTTTAGATGCTTTTTGTGAGAATAATTTTACAGTTTTGAGTTTCCTTGCGCTGTGTCTTGCTTTTTCAGTAACTGCCTTTCCTTTCGATGTAAAGAAGGTGTGAGTATATGAAGAGTAAATGCTCGAATGATCTAGTTTGCCGAAGCGACTCCACTATTAACTATATAAGGGAAATGGGGCGGCTATACTGTCCAGTGAGTTTGGTGTGGCTTTACTTCTAAGGATCTAAATAATATGGCAGTGGTGCAAATGTAATTGATGGAGCTATGAAATACTAGATTTGGCCGTTGCTACAAGCTTCAGAGTGCCAATCGCATGACTGAAACTGCCAGCTTACCTATGCAGACTCATTTACTTCAGATGGAGGAGTGCCTGCTTTTTAAGTTGGATTGCGGAGGAGTGAACTCAGGCTTGAAATCTTTGCATGAGGGCTTGCTGATGAGCTGTTAGCTGGTTGAGAGCGTCGTTCACGCTGGCCGACTCAGCAGCCTGTTCAGTCAGTGAGTCCGTCGTATCACGAATGAGTGTCACGCTGCGGATGATTTCTTCTGCAACACTGCTCTGTTCTTCCGCCGCGCTGGTAATTTGAAGGTTTATACGGGTGGTGGTCGTGACGGCATCACCTACCAGGCGTAGCGTTTCCACCATTTGACCGACATTAGCGACGCTGTCGTGCGTCTGCTGTTGGCTTTCCTTGTTTACTTCGGCAATACGTGAGATGTCATGCTGGAGTTCACATATTACTTGTTGAATGTTGCCCACTGCAATCTGGGTTCGTTGAGCAAGATGACGCACTTCGTCAGCCACTGATGCAAAGCCTCGACCTTGCTTCCCCGCGCGAGCGGCTTCAATAGCGGCGTTTAGTGCCAGCAAGTTTGTATGTTGAGCAATATCTTCGATGATTTTGAGTACCGAATCGATCTGAGCGCTATTGGCCGACAATTTTTGAGAGTTGAAACTGGCATTGCCCAGCTCTTAGGTAAAGTACTATCGCGAGTGCGTGCCACTTCCACGAGTCGGTCGTGGGCAGCAGTGTCTGCCTGTTGAGCTGCCCTGGATACCTGCGCGGCACTTTGCGCGACTTCATTAGCCGTGGCGGACATTTCTTGGGACGCAGTGGCAACCTAGTCGATTTCGCGAAACTGCTGCTGCATTCTCATACTTGTTTTCTGTGCAATAACTGCATAACGGTCGGCCAGCGATTGGTTTGTGCCAACGCAATCCTTGAGTTCTTGAATGACCGGCTGAAGCTTGTCGAGAATAGTGTTGAAGGCGTTCGGCAAAGCTCCCAATTCATCCGTAGGGCGTCCTGACTATCACCGGTATACTGTACCCCTTTTAGATACAATGCTCATTTTTTCCTGACCCGCGTATAGCGCTTGGCTACCTTTCGGACTGGGCTTCTGAAGTTGATCAAGATTAATATCTGCGACCGCAATATCGATGACTTTTCCTTCAGAAAGTAACGGGAGGCTGATAGTGGCTGGACTGAGCATCTAAATAGGGTTCACTGATGCAGTCTCTCCGGGTTTCTATTGGGTAGCTATACCAGCTGTTATATGGGAGTCCAGATGCGTCTAGTGTTGTGTCCTTTAAGGTTTTTTTATCGCCTACTATAGGTTCAAGTTTACTTGACGTGCGCTGAACCCAATAGATTGTCGAACGCCCACTCTCGTTGCCAAGATTGCTTGTTTCTCTAAATTAAGCATCCGCGCCATCCGGTTCGCGGTTTCGAATACTACAAATAGCTGCAGTAATCCGGGATCCTGTTGCAGTGCAAATGGTGTCTGATAGACCAGTGTTTCACGCCGGAGGTGGGCCGGAACGCCTCGCTCCTCTAGCTCACGCTGCGTGAAGTACCTGGCGAGCAAATTCCAGGCCGTAAAGATTTGCTGCATCAAAATATCACTGCATGCGCGCAACTCGGGAGTCGTCCTGGAAGCTCTGAGCTTGCCGTGCCGCTTCGTCAAGCATTCTGCTGCTTGAATCGCGCACGAGATCCAGGCTTGTTTGCAACCGCAGTAGGGTGGTGCCCAATAATAAGACCACGACAATAAATGAACGAAGACTAGCGAGAAGCGTGATTTTCTGGGCAACGGAGAGGGAGCGGAGTGTCATGGCGCGGACTCGAGAAAGGAGTAGCAAATATTCAGAAAACTGCTCATACGGCTTCTATCAGGTCGGTCTCCATTGCGCGCCGGATGGTTGATAGCGGAGGCAATGTCAGTCAAGTAAAAAATGTCATGCGGGTCGGGCAGCCCTGATATTCGAATGCGTTTTCGTCCTCCCCATAATAGTGACAAGCCAGCCTCGGCTAATTGTCTGTGGCTGACAAGCATCAGGCTGCGAGCGCCAATGCGAAGCCCGATGTACGCGGTAAAAGCATCGACAGCATAACTTGCTGGGTCGCTGTAGAGCGGTTCGCTGACTCAGCTGACCGCTCATATAGATTAAACTCCATCACGCAGCGACGGAGTTCTAGGTGCTCATCGGGGAAGTAGGGGTTGAAGTGCTGACTACTACTGTCGGTAGAGCCTACTGAGGTCGCCAATATCATAGTTGCCCATCTAGCGTGCCTTTGATTATTCGTCGAAAGGTCTGAGTAACGCTAATAGCGCTTTGTGCATTGCCTCCACTTCATTTTGCGGACTGTTTAGCAAGGTGAAGAGTTCTTGCACGAATGGTCCGATAACCGAGCCTAGGTTGGACCTTCCTGAAATTGTTTTTCCCACGATTTTGGGGTGAGCGGAATAAGCTTTTTCGACAAGCTGGCGCGGTAAGCAAATGGATATTTGGTAGGGCGAGCTTAGGAAATTAAATTCAGATTTCTTCGCCGCCTTCAGTACAATCATATCGCCAGGCTCAAGTTGTGCGGCACACTCCCCAATGTTGAGAGTCGCTGAACCTTGCAATTGGTGAACGAGAAAATAACAGTCATCATTGTCCGTACGAATCTCTTTCATATCTCGACCGATATTTATTCCGTGAGTCAAGGCTTAGGTAGCTTTCATTCGCAATTGATGCTCGAAAACTGCCTGATGAATATCGGAAATCAGTTGACTGACAAATTGTGCATTATACTTTCGTAGCATCTGTGCAGCATCAATGCATCAGGTTTTTACCAGTCTATGGGAAAAGTCAAGATTTAACTTTGCTCTCTCGGCCATGAACCAGGCGGTGAGTGCCAAAGAAGAATTGCTTCGACCTGCGTCTTTTTGGCGTTAGCGAACAATTTCACTGGCGCAAGCGGACAAGAAATTTATCCGAGCTTGGGGTCAGATTCGTCAATCAAGGGCTCAATGGCAAACGGTGCACACATGTTCTTTAACAAAAGTAATCTGGTGAGTGAGCTAACTGAAGTATTGAACCGAATCTTGCGTGGGCAGGTATCTGAAGTACGTCATTCGCTATCGATAAAGCCCCACTGTGAGCTGGTACAAAGTCTTGAGCAGCTCGAAATAGAAAAGTGCAAAACAGAACAAGGGTTGCTTGAGATTCAAGAGGTTGTGGCGCGTCAGGCTTATCAGTTAGAGATGTTCGAGCAGAAGGGTGAACGCTTGCGTGAGGAACTCGAAAAAGCAAATCACCGCATCAAGGAGATGGACTCGCTAATCCTGCAGTTAAATGAGAGCACTCGCCATCATGAAAGCGAGTCAAAAGTTTGGGAGCTTCTGCAGTCGACCCTAACTGAAGGGTGTTGGGACGTCACCGTGATGAATGGGCGGATCGAGGACCCCGGCAGCCGCATGCGGTTCTCCAACCAGTTCCGCGTGTTGATGGGGTATGGCCCACAAGAGTTGCCCGATGGTTGGGATACACAGCTCAGTATCACCCACCCGGACGACCAGTCATCGATCCAGGCCGTTTTTGAGCGTGAAATCTTGAGCCCTAATGGCAGCGGAGAATACGTGTATGAATACCGGATGCGTCATAAGACTCGCGAGTACATTTGGTGTCGAGAGCGTGGGCGTGCGGTGCAGAATGAGCAGGGGAAATTGAGTCGCGTCATTGGTGCTGTTAGGGACATTACCGACGAGCGCTCGGCGCAGGAAACTCATAAGCAAATGCTCGAACAGAACCGGGCAACGTACGAGCAGATCGCAGCAGTGGTTGGTGTAATTAAGGGAATTGCCGATCAGACCAATTTGCTTGCCTTGAACGCGGCGATAGAAGCTGCCCGAGCTGGCGATGTGGGACGGGGATTTTCCGTAGTTGCCGATGAAGTACGCAAGCTAGCTGAGAATACCCGTCAAGCCACCCACCAAATTCAGACAATGTTGCATCAGCAAAAGCACTGACTTTATTGCACGCTTTAGAGTTTAAGGGCAGCCTAAGCTGCCAATAAATTGTCCAGTTAGCCTTACTTTCGACATAAGTGCCTCCATGCACTTAAGTCGAATTGTTTAGAACGATGCTGCCAAAATTACCTGAGCATAGAGGTTGGTGTCGCTGCTACCCAATTGGGTGCCGCCGCTGGCATCGCTTTTTTCGGGTTTGTAAAAGCCAACTAGCGGCAATAGGGTGAAGTGTTCATTTATCGTCCATTCTGCGTACAGGTCTGCCTCTCGCCCATCTAGGTTTTTGCGACTGCGGTCGAGTGTTGAAAAATCATAAAGCAGTGCGCCCACGTTTACCGAAGGAGCCGCGGCTACTTTGATGCCGACATGATGAACTTGCGTATTGCTATTGAATGGACCAGCGTAGTTGGAAGCGACTTCACCTTGGTACCAGGTGCCCAACGCTCGACCGTTGCCATAAAACAATGGATCGTAACCTTCAGAGAAACGGCTGTAGCGATAGTTCACAACTGGTTTGAGTGGCAGGTCGCTAAACGTCCAGCC
Source organism: Pseudomonas sp. W22_MBD1_FP4 (assembly GCF_052113765.1). Classification (NCBI taxonomy): domain Bacteria; kingdom Pseudomonadati; phylum Pseudomonadota; class Gammaproteobacteria; order Pseudomonadales; family Pseudomonadaceae; genus Pseudomonas; species Pseudomonas sp. W22_MBD1_FP4. Next base: position 197,926 of record NZ_JBGQOI010000006.1, read on the forward strand.
TGCTTCCATATACCAGGCATTTTCTTCGCCGCTACTCTTGTGTTCCCTGGCGTATTCACCTGCTAAAAACAGATTAGGAACACCTGCGTTGCCTTGCGCTCTGACGCTGTATTGCTTCATGCCCTTCCGCTCGGGGAAGAAAAGGTCCGCCAGTTCCTTATCGGTATCAAGCACTTTTAAATATGTCAGGCCTATCGTGCCCTTCTCATTCACGTGTTCAAGAGTACCTACAGCTACCTCTGGTTTAGCCTGGCCCGGATTATCTGACTTCAGCCACATCAAGTCACTCCGCCAGCCTTGCTTACCTCCAAGGCGCAGCACTACCGTCTGGTCGAAAGCTTTGCGAGAGGTCAGGTAATAAGCTCCTCCTCGATTCTGCCTTCCGTCGGCGACCTCGCGGCCAAGATTTAAGGCGTCTCCTGATACGAGGAAGCCGTCACCGATGACGATATTCTGACGACCGACGGAGAAGTCGATCCCGTCAGTTCCTAGCTGGGGAAACAGTTCGGCAGACCGCCAACCTATGTATGCGTCTTCAATCTTGGTTGTACGCTCCGAGCCATTTGACCAGCCAGCTGGATCTCCATCGCCGTAAGTCCCTGTGGACACCCAGTTCAGCGCCGCATAAGAATTTCCAAAACTATTGGAGGAGTGTTTGAGATCTAATCCATATTGAAACGCTGATTCTTGCCAGCTGCTAGATCCTTTAGCACGCGTGCCAGATTGAGCGTAATTCTCTCTACTGTAGAACGCTCCGGCGGCTGCCTGCAGTTTGGCGTCAATCTGGGTCTGCCCATCTGCATAGAGTTGAAGGGCGCCTGCGAGCGGCGACAATCCTACGAGTACCGCCAGTGAAACGGATCGATAGAGCAGCGTTGAGTGCATCGGTTGGTGTGTCACGATAATAATCTCCAGGACCTATATACAGGGGGCACTCGGCAAGCCGCGAGCTGGTCTAGGCAGTCGGGTAAATATTGCCCGGTGCTACTCAAAGGCTATGGCCACGACTGCTCTGTATTCTTTGTTATCCCTGACATGCATACGTCTAAGAGTGCCAAAGGCACTGCTGGCTTATCGATCTGGCAGAAAAAAACAAGTCTCGTACCAGTATGGACAAGACGGAGCGAAGACTGCAGCGCAATGTCTCCTGGCAGCATTCCTTCCAATGTTTTAATGAGGGGCCGATTATGGAGTCGCCAAGTGTCAATGCTGGTGCATTACGAAAAAATGCAGTCGGTATGTGGAGTATCGTTTTCTTTGTACTAGCTACCAACGGACCGCTAACGGGGCTGATTGGAGCCGTTCCAACTGCCATTCAGATGGGGAACGGTATAGGAATACCTGGCACCTTTCTGGTGGTGGGCCTGGCCTACCTGCTTTTCGCGGTCGGTTTTGTCGCGATGGGGCGTCACATTCGAAATGCCGGAGCATTTTATGCCTACGTTTCGACGGGGCTAGGGCGACCGTTAGGGACCGCCTCAGCATTTTTGGCCATAGTGGCGTATGCCGGAATGCAGGTCGCTTGTTATGCATTGATAGGTTTCTTTAGTGCCGAATCGTTAGCTCATTTAGGGCTGCCAGTACCATGGTGGGCGGTGTCTATCGTGATCGCAGTGCTGGTACAGTTTTTTGGCACTCGGAATGTAGAGTTTAATGGCAGGTTTTTAGGAATCCTGATGCTCGCGGAGATGGCAGTGATAGTCGTCTTCGACGCAGCAGTTGTTTATCACGGAGGAGGGCCATCCGGTTATAGCGTTGCGTCATTCGAGCCAAGTAATGTGTTCGTGCCCGGGTTTGGAGCTGCGCTGGTTTTTGTCGGAGCTGCGTTCATGGGTTTTGAAACTACGGCTATCTATGCTGAGGAAGCTCGAAATCCTGCTCGAACGTTGCCGAGAGCGACCTATGTGGCTTTGCTGATTATCATGGGATTTTTCGCTGTCTCTTCCTGGCTTCTCGTAGTAGCTGTGGGGCCTGACCAGATAGTTGCAGGCGTGACTCAGGATGCGGGTGGGATCTGGTTTGCGCTGGCGACCAAGTTGGTAGGGCCAGGCTTGGCTGATGCAATGAACATCCTGCTAATTACCAGTTTGTTCGCGGTACTGCTGAGCTTTCATAATTCCTTGTCAAGATATCTGTTTGCAATGGGGCGCGAAGGTATTCTATGGCACCGGTTTGCACGCACCCATCAAGCTCATCAGACGCCTTACGTAGCGAGCGCTTGCCAGACGCTCTTCTGTGTTGTGGTTCTTGTCGTGTTTGGTGCCCTTCATGTAGATCCGATGACCCAGGTGCTACCCATTTCAAGTGCGCCTGCAACAATCGGGATTGTCTCGGTACAATTGTTAACCTCAATGGCGGTTATTCGCTTTTTCCATCGTGAGAGCCATGGCACTAATCTTTGGCAGCGCCTGCTGGCTCCGGCAGCGAGCGCGATAGCTTTGGCGTGCGGGTTGATAGTAATAGTTACTAACATGCCTCTTTTAACGGGTGGGGAGTCAGTTTTTAACGAGGCAATCCCATTGGGAATGCTAGCCGTGGGAGTGGTCGGATTGCTCACTGCATGGTGGTTCAAATTGGCACGTCCAGAGCTGTATCGCAACCTGTCAAGAATCCTTCATGAGGTCTGACGATTTGCGTTGAAAAAGCTCAGACCCGAAGCCGCAATCCAGAAATGGTCGCGGCTTTTTTATGGAGTTGTCACGATTTTTGCTTGGAAATAGGTGGGCGGGCGGTAGTTGATTTTCTACTAAATAACATGTTAACTATCGCTATAAATCCAAGAAAAGCTGGCATGACAGCCGCTAAGAGAGCCAATCATGAGCCAAGATGGGCTGCAGTCCGAAGCAGTGCGCTGGGATAAAGCAATTCGAAGCGCATGCGGCTCCTTTACTACCTACCCTCGAAGTGAGCACTCCTTGTTTATAGGGGAGATGATCCAGCGTGATCTTGGCGGCGTTGGCTTTGCTGAGCTTCGCACGAATGCTGGAAGAATTGCCAAATTTCGGCAAAGCGTCGACAACGCCGATGATCAATATTGCTTCCTGGTTGTGCAACGCAAAGGTTTTTGCCAGCTACATCTGGATGGGCAGTCAGTGGAGCTGGCACCTGGCGAGATGGCGATAATGGATCAGGCAGGTGAGTGTAGCGTCGAGCCGCAAGGTCTTATTGAGCAAGTGTCAATTTCTGTTTCGCGTGATCGAGTACGGTCTCTCAAAATCCATGGGGCACTGTCCGGTAAATTACAAACTAATTGTCCTAGTGGGCGGTTATTACGTTCACTCGTCAATCAGATTATATTTGATCACGATAGATATTTCACAAGTGATGATGGGGTAGGAATGCAGGATGCTTTAGTTGCGTTGATCCAGCCTACATTAGTGGAGCGCCCAAATGGTAACGGCCTTGAGGAAATTTTTCAAACCAATGATTTTCGGCGCCAAATTGAACGAATGGTATGCGATCACTTGCATCGGCTCGATTTAAGCCCAGAATGGATGGCTAATAAGTTAGGAATATCGATCAGACATTTATACCGCTCTTTTGAAAATACTGGAGACAGTGTTTGTCGTTTTATTCAGAGAGAGCGGCTGCAACGATGTGCCCGAGATTTAGCTAATCCTTGTCTGCGCCATGAAAGTATTACGGAAATTGCATACCGATGGGGGTTTTCGGACTCGGCGCATTTCAGCAAAATATTCAAGAAACAGTATTTGAGATCTCCCAGAGATTATCGAGGCGACGTCTTGGTTTTTGCGTGATCATCAAGTGGCGGCTTCCTGTTTTAGGGAAGGCTATACTGAGTCGCTGCTTACTTTGAAAAAGCACACTTTAAAGTTTATGTAGGCGTTTTAGTCAGCGCTTAAGTTTTTAGTTGATCGCAGTTTTGAAGGTTTTATATCGACAGAACAAAGCTAAAAACTTCGTTTTTGGTTTTTTAAATTGGTTACTGCTTTATGAAATTAAATTGTGGGGCACTTAAGGGGCAAGCTGGCGGTTCGACCACTTGAGAACGCTCTTCTTTAGTATCTTTCAGTCTTGATCTCATGCTGCACAATTTCAAAATGAGCAGCGTCAGATCAAAAGTTTCTGATGATAAAGGTTACGAGTAGGTGGTTTTTCGCATGCGAAACTCTCTCGGTGACATGCCGAATCTGGCCTTGAAGGAGCGGGAAAAATGGCTCACGTCACTAAAACCCCAATTGTAAGCAACACTGGAAACCTTTTCGTGGGCACCTTCGTTCTTGAGATCGTCTGCACACTGTTCGAGTCTTCTTTCCAGAATGTAGCGACCGATTGTGGTGTCGCAGCTTGCGAATAAACGATGAAGATTGCGAACTGACGTCCCGACCTGATCAGCAATCATTGAAGGAGAAAGTGCGTTATTAATTAACTCTTTCTCGATGCACACTTTAGCTTTCTGAAGCATCAATGACTGAGTCTGTTGCTGATACATGTGTGTGAGCGGTGGGCTTTCCCTCACGCTAGGCTTCATAAGGGTTAGCAGGGCGTCAAGCATCGCTTCCGACTCCTCCGTCTCTGCCTCTCCCACGTCGAAAAGTTGTTGAGCAAGCATTCCAATGAGTGATCCCAGCCTGGAATTTGCCTCAATACGGTGATTGAGCAATATTTCGCGATTTCGGAATCGCGACTCGATATAGCGACGGGGAATGATCAGTGACAGTTGGTCCGAGAGACCTGTGAAATAGAAGTCGCACGGTTTGTTAACGTCCAGGAGTACGAGGTCATTCTGTTTCAGAAGCGTCTGGCCATCATTCTGGCACATTACTCCAGAACCATTCATTTGCATCACCAGATAATAGAAATCCCGATCGTCGCGGCGGATATCACTCTGGTGTCGGTGAATGTGATGACAGTTACTGATGATTCTTGAGCCAGGGCAAAGTGCGTTAACGCTAGGGGACGAGATGATGCTGCCTACAAATGTAGCCGAGCCCTGCTCTAATGGTGGTTCAGCTCGAAAGGTTCCGCAGCTTGTGGACAGGTATTGGTTCCACTCTTCAAAGCCCTGCTCGCCAGTATGCATTACGTTGTTCATTTCGACCTCTTTCCAGCACGAACACTCAAATTGAATAGACCTTGGACGGTATTACGCGTCTTTTTCTAGTGACCCAGTGCGCTGCTCGGAAGCGATTTTGCGTGGATCGGGTTGCACATAAGCTATCTAAGCAAAAAACAGGCCCAATATTTGTTAATTGAAGTTAATTTATTTTTCTTTAATTTCAATGAGTTACGTATTGGATTGAGTCAATCGGATTTCTTCAACCTGATGCTGCCGAAGAAAGGCCAGAAAAGTGGCCGGAAATTCCCACATGGCGAGAGCGCCTGGTTCGTTTGGTAACATGTTAACTATCTAGGCTGCGTCGTCCGTAGTGGATTTCTATGCTGGCTCACCCCACATGGCAGTCTCGGTCAACTAATTGACTCTGTAGCTCATGGCGCATTGGTCAAACCGGGGTTTTAATAAGGGTGTCTCTTGAATTTCTATGGGGCGCTCTATTGGATGCTGCCGATTCGATCAGACGGCCGCAGGCCTTGAATAGGGTACGGCCCTGGTGCCGTCGGCTCCGGTCAGAGGGTGGTTTGCGTTTCGTTATATCGCATAGCACCCTCCCTGTAGGCATTGAAACAAGAGACCGATTTGGTGTCATCGACGAATAAGAACAAAGACTTGATTCCGTCCCGACGCCTAATTGATGATTTGATCAACGTATTGTTGTGAGGAAATATCATGCTCTCTGTAGAAACGCCAACTACTTACTATACGGCTACTCGTAAGTACGATCTGAAATTTCCCGACCTTGAACAGGACATCGAGGCTGATGTAGTTGTGATCGGTGGCGGGTTCTCCGGTGTCAATACTGCACTTGAACTGGCGGAGCGAGGCGTCAAGAACGTCGTTGTCCTGGAAGCACGATACTTAGGGTTCGGAGGGTCGGGACGAAATGGCGGACATGTCATGGCAGGGATAGGTCATGACCTGGAAAAAATCCGTAAAGATGTCGGCGAAGATGGTCTTCGTGCCATTTTCGAGATCAGCGACCAAGGTGCCGCAATTATCAAAAGCCGTATAAATAAATACGGTATCGATGCGGATTTTCGTCATGGCTATGGTTACCTTGGTTTTAATAAGCGCCAAGGCAAACTGCTGCAAGCTTGGGAAAAAGAATATAAAGAACTAAGTCCAGATTGCGAAATTGCTTATCTGGAGGGCGCCGATGTCAGGAAAATCATTGGTTCGGACGCCTACAGCTGCGCGTTGATGCATATGGGCAATGGTCATATTCACTCTTTGAACTTGTTGCTGGGCGAGGCTGAGGCGCTTGTTAGTCACGGTGGCCGCGTATTTGAAAATACTCCGGTTTTGGAAGTGACCTACGGTGATACCATCAAGGTCCGTACGGCTAAGGGCTCGGTGCGAGCAAAGAAAATCCTTTGGTCCTGCGGCGCTTTCCTTGATCGTCTTGAGCCAGAGCTGCATAAGACCATGATCAGTACATATGCCTTTCAACTGGTTACCGAACCTCTTTCCGATGCATTGATCGAGCAAATCAGTCCGATTCGCGGTGCATTCAGTGATATCCGACCGGTGATCGACTACTTTCGGGTCACTAATGAAAATCGGCTGCTTTTCGGTGCCGCGACATACCTCGTCGATTACATCCCTAACAACTTGAAGGAATGGAATCGGAAGTTGATGTTGAATATTTTTCCCTACTTGAAAGACGTGAAAATCGATCTCGCATGGGGGGGGCCGATGGAGTGTTCGGCAAACCTTTTTCCGCAAATCGGCACGCTGCCTGGACGACCGAATGCATTCTACGTGCAGGGCTATTCAGGCTTTGGCGTCACGCCAAGCCACGTAGTAAGTCGGGTGCTTGCTGAGGGGATCATGGGTGGTTCGAAGCATTACGACGTCATGAGCTCAATTCCTCGTACCCAAATTTATGGAAAGGAACAATTTCGTTCATTGATTTGTACCTTCGGCAAGGTCACCCATCAACTTGGCGGTTATTTTAACGGACGTCGTTGATACCTGATTTCTAATCTTAAAAGAAGAGGTTTTTTACAATGCAACAGTCGGATGAATTGAACGTTGCTCTCAGAGAGCGTCTGGATGTCCTTGAGGCGCTCTGGAAAGAACAGGATGCTTCAGGAATCGTGAAGGAACTTTACACCAATGACACCGAAATCACTGGAGCGGGCACCCCTGAGCTCTACTCAGGAAGCGCCGCTTTAGCCGAGCTCGTTGCCGGCATGTTAGGTGACACTCGTTCGGCCAGTATACGTATCGATCGACTGCGTGCACTGGTGCCCACTGTCGCTTACACATGGGTGACTTGGAGCGTTCAGCCAAAGGATGGTGAAACTTTCAACATGAAGAGCCTCTTCGTTTGGAAGCTTGAATCTCAAGGTTGGAGAATCGCAGCGGACATGTACTCGGAAGGAGTCATTCCTGGCTGAGTTACTTGAGAGGGCTTTTATAGCCCTCTCTCATTCTTGTCAGCTTTTGCGCATTGACACTCCGCACAATAAAATGAGTCCGCTCGTGAAGCAATTGGGAACACATGGATTCGATCAATCATTTTTAGGTTTATGAATGAGTCGTTCCGATAGCGTAGTGCATAGTTTCCAGTGTCCTCCAGAAGCACTTCGAAGGTAGTGATGCTCCAGGGACAAGGCACTATTTTCGACCGTACCGCCAGGACACAAGTAGCCGACTGCCTCAACGGTTTCTTGGCAGACAATGCGCATTCTAAGAGCAACCTGGAATCGTGTCGGAGTTGACGTTGCTCATTCATTATTCTAACGGGATATTGATCGCAAGCCGCTACCGGTCGGTTTAGCAGCGTTCCTTCACGCTTAGCGAAATGAACTTGATTAACGAAGGATCAGGTTTGTGTTTGACCGTAATCGAGCGTCACGTGCAATCCCTCAACTAAATTTCATCGATTCCGCAAGACGCGCGGTGGTTGTTTCGGACGGATGCTACACGTTCTGTACGAAAATACTTGGGTAATTATCGAGGATGCACGAGTTCAAGCTAGACATTGCCAAGCCGAACTGGTTTTTTGCTGTTACTTTGAAGTAGCAGTAGGTCAAATGCGATTACCCTTGCTATTTTCACACGATATATCAGTGTCGCTTTTTCGGCCCATCCTTGCACAAGAGAATCGTGTGCAAACAACGAAATGAGTGTCCCGTTATGTACTTTGATACAGTCCGCATCCGTTCCATAGTCCTGATCGCAGTCCTCGGATTGCTCACTGCTATCGACGCCATTGCGATTGATATGTACCTGCCAGCTATGCCCTCGATCCAGATGCACTTTGGAACTACTGCGGGGCGTGTTCAGGCGAGTCTTACCATTTTTCTGATAGGGCTCGCTATAGGCCAAGCATGCGTCGGTCCTATGGCTGATCGTTATGGAAGGCGATGGCCGTTGATGCTCGGTATGGCACTTTTTGTCGCAGGTACATTGCTCATCCTTACGGCACCCTTTATCGAAGTCTTGCTAATCGGTCGATTTTTACAAGCTGTTGGCGCTGCGGCAGGGCTGGTGGTGCCTCGCGCTATCGTTGCGGATCGATACTCTAGTGACTCCGCGGCGCAGATCTACACAATACTTATGCATATAATGAGTGTGGCCCCGATATTTGCTCCCTTGGCAGGTTCAGCGTTGCTAACGCATTGGGACTGGAGAAGTGTGTTTTGGGTACTTTTGGTGTTCGGACTTATATGTCTGGTTTGTGTGTTCTTTTTTGTGCCCGAAACACTGGTGCCTGAGGGCCGGTCAACGGGAGTAATGAGCAAAACCATTCGCGACTACTGCAGCTTGCTGCGTTGTCGAAAATACATGAACTTCACAATGGCGAGTGCGTTCGTTACGGCCGGGTTGTTTTCCTATATAGGGAGCGCTCCTTTCGTTTTTATTGAGTCATTCCACGTCAGCCCCGAGGAATTCAGCTGGTTTCTCGCTTTGAACGGTTTAGGGATGCTTCTCACGGGTATGATAAATTTTTTTCTTTTGCGCAAATACTCTGCTTTAACAGTGTTACATCGTACGCTTCATGTTCACTTCGCATTGACAGCAATCTTATTGGCTATATGCCTCACGTCGGAGAAATTCCTTTTAATCGTTGTTCCATTGTGTGGGGCAATTTGGAGTCTAGGTTTGGTCTGGGGCAACGTGATTGCGCTGGCGATGGAGCACGGCGAGGGGCGTCACGGTGCGGCTTCTGCATTATTCGGTGTTTTGCAATATGCCGTCGGTGGCTTGGCTGGGGTTTTATTAGGGCTGCTGTCGAGCCATGAGCCTTGGATAATGGCAATGTTCCTCACAGTTTGTGCTGCGGCTGCCTGCTTGGCAGTGCACGGTGCTCGCCGGAAATCGCGGGAGCGATCTTCTAACTGCCCGCAAGCTGACTAATGGAGGGTCAACGCGTACTCCTACTGACGACTACCGTGTCCCAAGTGCCATAACGTAACGTTTGCCATTCACGAATGGTTGGCGCCCTATTGTGTGGGTTACTAATCGGAAATGGATTGATATCAGTTTTGAGCATTGTTCACAGGCCTACTTATCGTTCACTGCGGATTCAGTGAGACTGTTTTGATGGTATTGCCGGCTCAGAAACCGGTATGTGCGTTGTAGAGTCATATTCGACTTAAAAGGATCGAGATCACTTGTATCTTTTTTATTAGCTTGATGCAACTGATCGATCTTGAGCGGTATACGAATCACGATCTGGAAAGCTAAACCAACCAGAGATTGTGTCTACCTGGGTAGCATTGCGATGTTAATTGAGCCGATGCTGCCAACCATTGACGTCCTAACACAGCGGTTGTGATTTAGAGTCCATCTCGCGATATTACGATTGATGCTAACGGGCCTCTCATCTGCCTTGTGTAACAGGTACGCCTGGAATAGTGATATTGGTTCTAGAAGTGCACCATTTCGTCTCATTTCGTCAGACGGGCTGCTGCGAGCTTCCGCACGTTAACATTGCGTTACTGCCGTTCAGTAGCAAGTTTAGGGGCTAACGATACCTCATTGGAGGTAGAGGAGATGTAGATGGCAGGCTGATTGCTTTCTTGGTGAGAAAAAATATTTCCCAGTGGGAAGTACCGCCAATCTCGCTGAGTCGACTTGTCAGACGTCGTCGACGTCGAAAGTAATCAATATAAGGAGTCCATCTATGCTCGATATTTCTGCATTCCGACGATCCAAAGTGCTGACCTTGATCTTGTTTGCCTCGTCCTCCGGTGCAGTACGAGCTTCGGAGGATGCACCGATGCTTAATAGCGGCGACACAGCTTTCGTTGTGACATGTTCATTAGTCGTTTTGCTGATGACCTTGCCAGGCTTGGCGCTTTTTTATGGCGGTTTGGCGCGTAGCAAGAATGTTCTCTCCGTTTTGATGCAGGTTTTTTCTGTCGCGTCATTGATGTCCGTGCTGTTCGCAATCTATGGCTATAGCCTGACGTTTACTTCCGGTGGGGAATGGCAGGCCTGGATCGGTGGATTCGACAAGCTGTTTCTGACGGGCGTTGGCCCGCAATCCCTGCAGGGCACTATCCCTGAACTGCTGTACTTTCTTTTTATGATGCTATTTGCCGCAATCACGCCGGCGATTATCGTCGGAGGAAGCGCAGAGCGAATGAAATTTTCAGCGGTATTAGTCTTCATGGCCATCTGGCTCACCATCAATTACATCCCCATGGCTCATATGGCATGGGGGGGAGGATGGGTTTTCGATCTTGGCGTTCAGGATTTCGCAGGCGGCAATGTGGTCCACGTCAATGTAGGGATTGCCTCCCTCGTGGGTGCCTACCTGCTCGGCCGACGCCGTGGTTTTGGAACTTCCGCTTTAGCACCGCACAACATGACTATGACCATGACGGGCGGCTCAATGCTATGGGTTGGCTGGTTGGGTTTCTGCGGAGGTTGCGCGCTGATGGCGAACGGTTTTGCGGTCTTGGTCATCGTCAATACCATGCTCGCCAGCGCCGCTGGAGCGCTAGGCTGGCTGTTTGCAGAGTGGCGGCATCGCGGCAAGCCGAGCATGCTAGGCGGAGTTTCCGGGGCCATCGCAGGGTTAGTGGCCGTCACACCAGCATGCGGTTTTGTCGGCCCGATGGGTGCCATTATGCTGGGCTTTATCGTCGCTCCGATTTGCCTGTGGGCCGTGGAGAAATTAAAGCCTCGCCTAGGACTGGATGATGCATTTGATGTTTTCGGCGTACACGGGGTCGGTGGAATCATTGGGGGGGTATTAACGCCTATATTTGCCCTAACCTCATTGGGCGGGCTAGGGTTCACAGGGGGGCGCAATTTGGTCGATCAGATGCTGGTCAATGGTGGCGTCCTGTTATTCAGCATCGCCTTTTCCGCTATTACCAGCTGGATCGCGTATAAGCTCGCCAGTCTTGTCTGTAGCGGCCTTAGAGTCGACGAAGAGCAAGAGATTGATGGCCTGGATTTGTCGTCCCATGGAGAAGTGGGTTACAAGCATTCGAACTGAAACAACGTTGAAAGGGGCTGGTAATTAGGCGCGGTTTTTGTCCCGATGTCGTAGCTGAACAAAACGCCCTCTGCAATCGCAGAGGGCGTTTTGTATTTGGGGCCAGCGTGACGTTTGTTGTTCGTCATCGGGTGGTCTTCGTCATGACAGTACCCATCGACCTTCATTTTTGAGGTGCGCCCAAGGCAGTTGATATTGCTTGGGTAGCGCTTAACAATTTCTCCAACAGGTGCTCTTGAGTCCCCGGTGTATCCATGACTGCATCCGGACCTGAGAGGTTCGCTGCCGCGATGATGTGACCGGTGTGGTCCTTGATCCCTGCCGCCAACGGGGTTGAGTAGTCAGATCGATGGACCACCCAGCCACGATGACGATCCCCTGCGAGCATGATTTGGAGCTCCGTCAGCGTGCGTGCTGAGGGCGCAGGGTAGTCGTCCAGGCGGACGTTCTGGTACAGCGAGTCTACCTCGGCTTCGTTCAGGCCCGAGAGGAGCACTCGCCCCATCGCTGTGCAATGGCAAGCGATGCGAGTTCCAATGGGGATGTTCACTGATAGTCGCTGCACGGCGAATGCCCGGTAAATGTAAAGACTCTCCGTCTGCTCCCTGATGCTCAGATGGCTAGGAAGCGAAGTGTGATCGCGTAACCGATTCAGGTGGGGCATGGCTACATCGACTAGGTCGCGGCTGGCCAGATAGCTGAAGCCTGCGCTGATAACACTGGCACCCAACTCGTAGTAGGCCCCCGATTTATTCAAGTAGCCCATCTCGGTCAAGGTGAACAGGATTCTGTAGCACGACGAGGGGGTAATGCCCAGTTGCCTGGCAATGTCATTAATTGAAAGGGAGCGGACATTGGCGTCGAACATGCTCAGGATACTCAAGCCGCGCTGAAGGGCGGGTACCATGTAATCTGCGGTTTCTTTATCCATTGATTCCAGCAAGATGCCCATATCGATGTCTCCGAAATGACATCGGCACCCGAAGGTGCCGAACGTGCAGAGCGTAACGTTAATCGTGTTAGTGCATTATCGTACTGAATGAAAGGGCTTTTCCGCCGTACTCTGCCATTGCGTCAAGCACCGCGTCGGCAAAATATTCTTTCGAGGCACGGTCACAGAGGATTTGGAAACAGGGAACGTTATCCAGCCCGACATTGATGATGATCACATTGATACGTGCAGCTGAAGTCTGTACCACATCACCCATTGTGAATGCCTGAGTTCTCAGGTCGACGCCGCACAGCTTGGCCATAATCTCGGCGATGTGAGCGCCGCTAAGCTGCAGCCACGCATGACTGTCATGACGAGGCAGCAGATAGTTGGCTTGATGATCCAACTCCCACCGCGCTTCCTCATCGGCGATGCGTTGTCCACGGTCCTGCAAACTTCCCAGGATTAAATATTCCGTCGCGGAAAGTCTAGCCACGTAGCTGCCATCTGTTTGGACCACCGCTTGATTTGGCCGCTCCGGTAGTTCAAAGCCACGATTTTGAAGATATTCTCTACTTTGCATACCGCGAAAACCTACCCGCGCAAGGTCAGAAAAATCGACCAAACCGCAGTGCTGCAAAACCGCCAGAGGGCTTTTCTCCATAAGATCTTCCGCTCGTAAGTTGTTCATCGCTATAGCTCCTGACGTTTATTATCGGGGTCAAAGAACGGCAACTTCACTACCGTGGCGTGTACCACCAAGCCGCCCTCCACGCGTATGGGAATCTGTTGCCCTGGCGCGCTTTGTGAGGCGTCCGCATAGGCCAGGCCGATGATGGTTCCCAGCGTTTGCGAGTATTCGCAGGACGTCACGCTACCGCTGATGTCAGGCCCATTGAGCACCAGATGACCCTCAAGCGGCTGTGGGCTGTTTTTAGGCAAATTAAAGCCGACTAATTTGCGTTTCATTGGCTGAGCTTCGAGGATGTCCACTGAACGACGGCCGACGAAAAAAGGTTTGGTGCGACTGACTGCCCAGCCCATGTCAATCTCTGCTGGATGAGTCATGCCGTCTGTGTCCTGACTAATGATTACATGACCTTTTTCAAGGCGCAGCAGACGTTGTGTTTCGACCCCGAATGGCCGGATATCGTATTCAACACCGGCCTGCATCAGAGCATCCCAGAGCGCCAAGGCGTGCCGTGAGGGGACGTGGATTTCGTAACCCAGTTCACCCACAAAACCGACACGTAGCAGGCGCGCCTTGATTCCCGCCACCGTTCCTGTACGGACGCCTAGGTAAGGGAAACCCTCTGCCGACATATCAAGATCGGTACAGAGTTTTTCCACCACTTTGCGCGAATCGGGTCCCGCGACATTAACAGCACTGATCGCAGCGGTGACATTGGCGATGTCGACATCCAATCGCCACTGCGCATTCCACTTGAGCATTTGCTGATAAATGCGATCGACACCGCTGGTGGTCGCCGTCACGTAGAAGTGGTTTTCAGCAAACCGGGCGCATACGCCATCGTCAATCACGACGCCATGTTCGTTGGTCATCAATGCATAACGCGACCGTCCAATCGGTTGCTTGAGAAACGCAAAGGTGTACATGCGATTCAGCAGTTCCGCCGCATCCGGCCCACGAATGTCCAGGCCTCCTAATGTCGATACGTCAATGATTCCGACCTTGTTTCGTACATGCAGCGCTTCGGCCTGCATGACTTTATCCCGCTCGGTTGTTTTGCCGTAGTACGCCGGCCGTTGCCAGATCCCGGCGGGCATCATCTTGGCGCCTGCATCCAAGTGGCGGCGATGCATCGGGGTCTGACGGTACGGATCAAAAGCACGACCTGCAACGTGAGCGAGTTTCTCGGCGACAAAGGGCGGCCGTGCGGTGGTCACGCCGGTTTCGCTGATGTTCCGGTTCGTCGACGCCGCTACCAGACGAGCCGTTGGCAGCGCGGAGTGACGGCCTTGAGACGGCCCCATACCGACCGTGGAGTATCGCTTCACCAGTTGTATATCGCGGTAGCCGATCTTCGTGGTGTTAACGATGTCCCGCACTTGCAGGTCTTCATCAAAATCAACGAAGTCTTTGCCTTTTGGATGAGGGAAGATTGGCCAGTCGAAATTGACTTTTGCTTCAGGGCGAAAGACTGATCGGTCTTCGCTCGTCGCGAGCCCTAGCGAAGTTACGATATCGGCAGCACAATTGGCGCCGTCCGCGAGTACATTGTCCAGTGCGTGGCGACCGTTCACCGAGCCGCAGAAACTCAGATTTTTTGGCTGCCCGCTGAGGGTGAATTCAGCCAATTGATCGTCATAGCTTAACTTGCCTCCTGCCTGACAGAGCAGTTGGTACACAGGCATATAGCCTGCCGACATGCACAGCAGGTCGCAGTCTATTTGCTCGCTGGCGGTTGCGACTTGCCCCTGACCAGTTATTTTGCGCAGTTCGACACCGCTGATGTGACGCATGCCTTTTTCATGCAGCGCCTCGTAGACCGTCGTGGCGACCTTCAGCGCGATTGAGCGCCGGGTCAAGGCATTCAGCAAGTCCCGGTTGTCTGGCCCGTTACGCATATCAACGACGGCAGCGACGCTAACCCCTTGGTCATGAAGGTCGAGCGCCGCGAGATAGCCATCGTCATTGCCCGTTAGAACCACAGCGCGTTTGCCGGGTTTGACCGCGTAGAGCTTCATCAGTCGCAGGGCGGCACTGCTGAGCATAATTCCTGGTAAATCGTTGTTGCGAAAGATCACCGGCTGATCGAACGAACCGCTGGCGATCAGGCATTGGGTTGCACGTACCTTGAACATCCGCTTGCCTTGGATAACAGGCAGGTAGTTGTCGGTGAACCATGCGTTGCAAGTGGCTTCTTTGAGGATCCGGATATTGGCATGGCTTTCGACTGCGCTGACGAGCGCTTGACGCAGGGTGCTGGCACGTACGCCTTCGATGTCGAAACGGGCATAGGTGAGAGAACCGCCTAATAGCGGTTGCTGCTCTATCAAAAGAACCTTGGCGCCCGCGTTTGCGGCGGTCAGTGCGGCTTGCAGACCGGCCGGCCCGGCACCGATCACTGCCAGATCTGTGAACAGATAAGCCTTGTCGTAATACTCGGGCCGGAACTCAAGATCCAGCACGCCCAGCCCCGCCTTCTTGCGAATGATCGGCTCCCACACTTTCCACATGCCCTTGGGCTTGTAGAAGGAGCGATAGTAAAAGCCCACCGGCATGAACTTTGAGAATTTGCCCAGATAGGCGTCCTTGTCATTGTTCAAAGAGCCGTTGAAGTTTTGTCCCGTGACGGTGAGGCCTTCCTCTAATGCATAGGCATCTGCCAACACATTAGGCTCATGGGGAAGTTGAACCAGGCTATTCGCATCCTGGCCAGCCATAGTCAGCACTCCGCGTGGGCGGTGGTACTTGAACGAGCGGGAAATCAGGAAGCGACCGTTAGCGATAAGCGCACTGGCGATACTGTCGCCCTGGAAGCCTTGATAGGCCACGCCGTCGAAGTTGAAATTGAGCGGTTTCTCGCGATCGATCAGCAGGCCCATGGGAGCAGGTAAGCGGCTCATCCTATTAACTCCTTGGTGGGTGTGGCAAATTCGATGCGAGCGGTGAACAGTTCCTTTGGATCAAAGGTGCGCAGGATCTCGTCGCTGCCGGTGTGACGTTCGGCGAGGAACCAGTAACTCGATGGTGTGTGCATCCACCATTCGCGAACCACACCCAGGGCGTCATCGCTGTTGAAAACGTAGTCGGCCCACTCGGCGTCGGTACAGGTCGCCGGGTTTGGCATGTTTTTGAACTCGCCGCCGTAGGTGAATTCGCTGATATTTCGCGGCCCGTTGAGCGGGCATATCATCACTTTCATGTTCCGCTCTCCTTAATGGCTGGCTGCCGTGGCGCCCATCTCGTTAACTTGCTGGAAGGTCGAAAAGCGCTCCAGACCAAAAGGTTGGATCAAGTCGGGGACCTGGCCGCCACTGGCTACGAGTTCGGCCATGGTTTTGCCGCAGATCGGAGTGGCCTTGAAGCCCCAGGTTCCCCAGCCAGCATCCAGGTAGTAGTTCTTTACGGGTGACAGTCCCATGATTGGACTGTAATCCGGAGTCATGTCGGTGATCCCGGCCCACTGGCGCATCAGTTTGGCGTTGGCCAGAAATGGGAACATCTCGATGGCATGAGCCAGCAGGCTTTCTTTGAGGTCCAGAGTGGAGCGGGTGTTGAAGAGAGGGTAGGGGTCGGAGCCGCCACCAAACACCACTTCGCCTCGGCTAGTCTGCTGCACATAACAGTGCAAGGCCGATGAGCTCACCAGCGGATCCAGGAAGGGTTTGAACGGTTGTGTCACCATCGCTTGCAGCGGGAAGGTTTGAATGGGCGAGCGTATGCCGGCTTTTTTCATGAGCTGTGAACTCATGCCCGCGACAGCCTGCACTACGCACCCGCATTTGATCGTTCCGCGGTTGGTTTTGACGGCCGTGATGGTGCCGTTTTCAATGACCAGATCTTGTACTTCAGTGAGCTGATGGATTTCCACGCCACGTTTTGCAGCTTGTTTGGCGTAGCCCCAGGCCACGGCATCATGGCGTGCGGTGGCGCCATCCAAGTGCCATAGACCTGCCAATACAGGAATGTGGCCTGGGTCCAGATTAAGCGAGGGTACGAGTTCGCGAATCTGTTGGCGGTCGATGAGTTCGGAGCGGCCACCGTGATGTTTGTTCACTTCCGCCCGTTGGCGAAATGAGCGCACGGTAGCATCGGTATGTGCCAAGGTGAGCTGGCCACGTTGTGAGTACATGATGTTGAAGTCGAATTCATTCGACAGCCCTTCAAACATCCGCACTGACTCCGCGTAAAACTTTACGCCATCACTGGTGAGGTAGTTGGAGCGAATCACTGCCGTATTTCGGGCGGTATTGCCACCGCCCAGATAGGACTTTTCCAACACCGCAATATTTGTAATGCCGTGGTATTTGGATAAGTAGTAAGCCGTCGCTAGCCCATGGCCCCCACCGCCAATAATGACCACATCGTAGGAGGACTTGAGCTCTTTAGGGGCGGGAAGATCAACTTCGACCGGATATTCCGAGCTCAGCCCATATTTCAGGAGATTGAAAGGCATGCTGCCTCCGAAGGCTGTTGAGCCTTGAATTGCTGCCGGGCAGCAATCACGGTGTTTTTCATGAGGAAAGCGATGGTCATGGGGCCTACGCCGCCAGGAACTGGCGTTACAGCCGACACCAAGGACAGAACATCATCGGTGTCTACGTCGCCGACAAGTCGACTGCGATCACCGTCCTGAATACGATTGATTCCAACATCGATCACGACGGCGCCGGGTTTTAGCCAACTGGCGTCGATCATCCGCGGACGACCTACCGCCGCGATCACAATATCGGCCTGGCGTGCGATGTCTTGGGGATTGCGACTGCGCGAGTGCAACACTGTCACCGTGCAATCGGCTTGCAACAGCAAGGCGGCCATGGGTTTGCCTACGATGTTGGAGCGACCCACTACGACCGCGTGTTTGCCGCGCAAATCACCCAACGTTTCATGCAGTAGGTACATGCAGCCGGTGGGAGTGCATGGCGTCAAGACATCACGTCCTTGACTCAGGCCACCCACGTTTTCGCTGTGAAAACCATCGACATCTTTGCGTGGGTCGATGGCCTGGAGTGCTCGTGTCTCTTCGATGTGTTTGGGCAGAGGCAATTGGAGCAGAATTCCGTGTACAGCAGGGTCGGAGTTAAGGGCATGAATCAAATTCAAGACCTTGGCTTCACTGGTGTCGGCAGACAATTTGTGTTCGATCGACAAAATTCCGGACTCTTCGGCGCGAAGCACTTTATTGCGCACGTAGACTTGGCTTGCCGGGTCTTCACCTACAAGAATTACAGCCAGGCAGGGGTTGATACCGTCGATGACCAAGTCTGCGACTTCTTTTTTTACCTGTGCCAGTACGCGGCCGGCGGCCGCTTTGCCATCAATCAATTTATGCGCATTCATCGGAAGATCACCGTGCGGTCGTTATTGAGAAAAACGCGGTGTTGCAGGTGATACTTCACGGCCTTGGACAGTGCTACGGTCTCCGTATCCCGGCCAATGGCAACAAGATCATCAGGTAAATAGGCATGATCGACTCGTTGTACTTCTTGCTCAATAATCGGGCCTTCGTCCAGATCGCTGGTCACATAATGAGCCGTCGCCCCGATGAGTTTTACACCGCGTTCATAAGCCTGATGGTATGGCTTGGCCCCTTTGAAACCAGGCAAAAACGAGTGGTGAATGTTGATTGCCCGACCCGATAATTGTTTGCACAAATCGTTGGACAGAATTTGCATATAGCGGGCGAGAACCACCAGGTCTGTCTGGGTTTCGTCGACGATTTTCATCAGCTCCGCTTCTTGTTTGGCCTTGGTATCCTTGGTAACCGGCAAGTAAATGAAACGAATGCCTTCACGTTCGGCCATTGGACGAAGATCGAGGTGGTTGGAAACCACTGCGGTAATATTCATGTCCATTTCGCCCTTACTGTGGCGATAAAGCAGGTCGCTCAAGCAATGATCGAATTTGCTGACCATTAACAACACCCGCATCGGTTTGCTCTTATCGAACAGGTCCCAAGACATGTTGAATTTGCTCGCAACGTCGGTGAATCCTGCCCTGATCTGTTCTAGGTCTGCGCCTGGATGGTCCACGTTGAAGCGGAAAACCGCGCGCATAAAGAAGGTGTTATTGATCTCGTCGTCGAACTGCGACATTTCACCTATGTAGCAGTGACTGTCTGCGAGATAAGACGTCACGGCAGCCACAATCCCTGAAGTCGCCGGGCAACTGACCTTCAGAATGTAGGTATTTGTATCGTTCATGGTGGATCCTCGGGAGGTGACGGGCAGGTCATCACCGGGAAATTTATGGGTGGAAAAGTTTTTTACGGACAAATAAAAATTCTCACAGGGAATAATATATTCCTGTGGTGCTTTTATAGGTGAACGATGGGAGGGGTGTCTAGCGTTTTGTGAAAATTAATTTCCTGCCAGGAAAGAGGTTTCGTCTCAGACGAGCCTCTTGGCAAGGTGGGGACGTAGGTGGACGGGAGTTTTACTCACCCGTCGCTGTGTAGTTCACGATGGACAATAGTCGGATCGGCACCTGCACCAGTAACTCAGGGCCGTGTGGGATCTCGCCGTCGAAGGTCAAGCTGTCACCGGCTTTCATTCTATAGACCTGATTACCGTGGCGGTAATGCAGCTCTCCCTCCAGCAAATGCAGAAACTCAGTGCCGGAATGGGCAAAGGTTGGAAACTCCTCACTTGCGTCATCCATTGTGACCATATAGGCCTCAAAGCTCTTGTTCGGTCCACGAGTGTGGTTGAGCAAATGATAAGTGTGGCCTTTCTCGGTTCCGCGACGCACCACCTCAAGACCTTCATCGCGTTTTACCAGCAATGCATTGCTGCCCTGTTGGTCATACTGACTGAAGAGTTTGGACATTGGCATGCCCAAGACATCGCAGAGCCGACTGAGCGTATCCAGGCTCGTTGAGACCTGAGCATTCTCTATCTTGCTCACCATCCCTTGGCTAATTCCAGCAATACGGGCGACATCTGACAGTTTCAGATCTTGAGCTTGGCGTTGACGCTTTATCTGCAGTCCCAAGTATTGCTCAAGCTTGAGCCGAGGTTGGAGTTCGACTGCTTCGTTCATGCTTGCACCCTTTGCTCGCGTTGGTCATTTGATCGCACTAAAAGTGCGCATCAATACAAAATTGGAGTCGCTGCATCCGTCAATTTATTCGTGCAGGGAAATAAATTTTCCCATATGTCGTAGCAGATGTCCTCTTTTTATACCTCCTTTGGGGTAGGTGGCAAGAGTTGGCAGTCGGTTTGCATTCCCGCTGGGAAAGAAAATTTCCTTGTGGGAATTTTGGCGATGCAGTACAACGCTCCGGCATCAGGCTCATCACACATGTGCCGATCGGCAGCAACTGCCCTCGCTGCATAGACCACAGCCACTGATGTTGCCTTCACCAGGAGTCAGATCCATGTTGCCACTTGAAACCCAACGTTTGATTGAAGAGCACGGCATTAAGTATGTGCTGGCTCAGTTCGTGGACATTCATGGTGCCGCCAAGACTAAGTCGGTGCCTATTTGTGGATTGGAAACTGTAGCTGAAGCCGGTGCAGGGTTTGCCGGTTTTGCTATCAGCGGGATGGGTATGCAGCCCAATGGTCCGGACTTCATGGCTAAGGCCGACCTCTCGACCCTGACTCCGGTACCTTGGCAGCCAGGTTACGGCCGAGTGGTTTGTATCGGTCACGTGGATGGCAAACCTCACCCCTTTGATAGTCGTTATGTTCTGCAGCAACAGGTGAGTCGTTTGCAAGATAAGGGCTGGACGTTAAACACAGGACTGGAGCCTGAGTTCAATCTGATGCGCCGTGATGAAAGCGGAAAGCTTCAATTGATCGATCCCAGCGATAACCTGGACAAACCCTGCTACGACTACAAAGGGCTGTCACGTTCACGAGCTTTCCTGGAGCGCCTGACTGAAGCCTTGCAGCCCGTTGGCTTCGAGATATATCAGATCGATCACGAAGACGCCAACGGCCAATTCGAGATCAACTATACGTACAGCGACGCCATGGAGTCGGCAGACCGCTTCACGTTCTTCCGCATGGCTGCCGGAGAGATTGCGAACGATATGGGGATGATCTGCTCGTTCATGCCCAAGCCAGATCCCAAACGTGCCGGTAACGGGATGCACTTCCATCTCTCGATCAGCAGTGCCGAAAGCAAAAACCTGTTCTTCGATGCCAGTGACAAGAACGGCATGGGTTTATCCAAACTCGCTTACCACTTTGCCGCAGGGCTGTTGGCCCATGGGCCAGCGTTGTGTGCCTTTGCCGCGTCGACGGTTAATTCCTACAAACGTCTGGTCGTCGGTAATTCTCTTTCAGGTGCTACATGGGCGCCCGCTTTTATCGCATTTGGTGCCAACAACCGATCGGCCATGGTTCGCGTTCCCTACGGTCGGTTGGAGTTCCGTCTGCCAGACGCCGGTTGCAATCCCTACCTGGTCAGCGCCGCAATCATCGCGGCTGGTCTTGACGGCATCGACCGTCAACTTGAGCCAGATCAAATCTGCAATGAAAACCTGTACAGCCTAAGTCTTGAAGAAATCGCCGGCCGAGGCATCAAGACATTGCCTCAGTCGCTTAAAGAAGCATGCGATGCACTTGAAGCCGATCCTTTGTTTGCAGAAGTGATGGGCAAAGACATCGTTGGCGAGTTTATCAAGCTCAAGCGCATGGAGTGGGTGGAGTACAGCCGCCATGTCTCTGACTGGGAAATCCAGCGATACACAGAATTCTTCTAATCAACTTCGTTTAGAGCGTCCAGGCATCGGGCCGGGCGCTCACTGCCTCCCAGGGAGACTCGATATGTGTGGAATTGTAGGTCTTTATCTAAAGAACCCGAAGCTGGAATCCCAACTCGGAAAGCTGTTTGAACCCATGTTGCAAGCCATGACGGATCGTGGTCCAGACAGTGCCGGCTTCGCAATCTATGGTGATGAAGTTGCCGACGGCTGGGTCAAGCTTACCCTGCAGGCGACAACTGAAGGGTTCGACTGGAAAACCCTTATGGGCGAACTGGAAGGGCGTTTGGGTTGTTCACTTGACTGGTTCCAGAACGCCAGTGCGGCGGTACTGAAAATTCAAATTGAAGAGGCATCCGTTCGATTAGCCCTTGCTGATCTGGCGCCGAGTGTTCGCATTATGAGTGCCGGCCAGAGTATCGAAATTCTCAAGGGCATGGGTCTGCCGCAGGAAATTTCCCAGCGTTTCGGCTTAGCCGGCATGAAGGGTAGCCACATCATTGGTCACACCCGCATGGCCACCGAAAGTGCGGTGACCATGGAAGGCAGTCACCCATTTTCCACCGGTGCCGACCTGTGCCTGGTGCACAACGGTTCACTGTCGAATCACTTCCGCCTGCGACAGGAACTCAAGCGCGCCGGCATCCATTTTGAGACTGACAACGACACCGAAGTGGCGGCCGGTTACTTGACCTGGCGCCTGCAACAGGGCGATTCGCTGAAAGAAGCGTTGGACCACTCGCTGGAGGATCTGGACGGGTTTTTCACCTTCGCCATCGGCACCCGGAACGGTTTTGCGGTAATCCGCGACCCTATCGCCTGCAAGCCCGCGATTCTCGCGGAGACCGACGACTATGTCGCAATGGCTTCCGAATATCAGGCGCTGTCGAGCCTGCCCGGAATCGAAAACGCCAGGGTCTGGGAGCCGGCACCGGCGACTATGTACATCTGGGAACGCGAGTCAGCTTAAGGAACGCACAAATGAAAACTATCGATCTATCCACCACTACCGTGCGTGACTTCAATCAAGCGCTGCACGATCAAGTCGGCAATGTACAAGAGCACGAATGGGTCGTGACCCATTCCGACGGCAAGCACAACCTTGCTGTCGGCGTGAACGAAACCGTGTCCATCGATATTCAGGGCCATGCCGGCTATTACTGCGCCGGCATGAACCAGAAGGCGAGCATCACCGTCCATGGCAACGTCGGCGTTGGTTGCGCCGAGAACATGATGTCCGGCTACGTCCGGGTCAAAGGCAGTGCTTCGCAGGCGGCCGGTGCCACGGCTCATGGCGGTTTGCTGGTAATTGAAGGTGACGCGGGCGCACGGTGCGGAATTTCCATGAAGGGCATCGACATTGTGGTTGGCGGTAGCATCGGCCACATGAGTTGCTTCATGGGGCAGGCCGGTCGTCTGGTGGTATGCGGTGACGCCGGCGACGCTTTGGGCGATTCCCTGTATGAAACCCACATCTACGTCAAAGGTACCGTCGAGTCCCTCGGTTCGGATTGCATCGAAAAAGAGATGCAATCCGAACACCTCCAAGAGTTGCAAGAACTGCTCAACAAAGCCGGATTCGAGCACAAGGCTACTGACTTCAAGCGCTACGGCTCCGCTCGTCAGTTGTACAACTTCAAAGTCGATAACGCATCCGCGTACTGATCCGCGCGAGGAGAATAGATATGAGTGACAAGACCCCTCCGGTGCTGCGCGAGTCGGCCACCTTCGACCGCCTGACCATTCAGGAAATCCAGCGTGCCGCCGAGACCGGCATCTACGACATTCGCGGTGGCGGTACCAAACGCAAACTGCCGCATTTCGATGACTTGCTGTTGCTCGGCGCAAGTGTTTCGCGTTACCCGCTCGAAGGTTATAGGGAGAAGTGCGGCACTGATGTAATCCTCGGCAACCGTTTCGCCAAGAAGCCGATTCACCTGAAAATTCCGGTGACCATTGCCGGCATGAGTTTTGGGGCGTTGTCAGCCAATGCCAAGGAGGCCCTGGGCCGCGGTGCGACCATCGCCGGCACCAGCACGACCACTGGTGATGGCGGCATGACCCCGGAAGAACGCGGACAGTCTCAGCATTTGGTCTATCAGTATCTGCCATCGCGTTACGGCATGAACCCGGACGACCTGCGTAAGGCTGACGCCATTGAAATCGTCTTGGGGCAGGGCGCCAAACCGGGTGGCGGCGGTATGTTGTTGGGTATGAAAGTCACCGAGCGGGTCGCGGGCATGCGGACTTTGCCGATCGGAGTCGACCAGCGCAGCGCTTGTCGTCATCCGGATTGGACCGGTCCGGATGACTTGGCGATCAAGATTGCAGAGATCCGTGAAATCACCGATTGGGAAAAACCGATTTACGTGAAAATCGGCGCTAGCCGTCCCTACTACGACGTCAAACTGGCGGTGAAGGCCGGCGCCGACGTGATCGTTCTGGATGGTATGCAAGGTGGCACCGCAGCGACTCAAGAAGTGTTCATCGAACACGTGGGGATTCCGATCCTGCCGGCCATCCCGCAGGCGGTTCAGGCTCTGCAGGAGATGGGTATGCACCGTAAGGTGCAACTGATTGTATCCGGTGGAATTCGCAACGGTGCTGATGTGGCCAAGGCCATGGCGCTGGGCGCGGACGCTGTGGCTATTGGCACGGCGGCCCTTATCGCTCTGGGTGACAACCACCCACGACTGGACGAGGAGCTGAAGAAGATCGGCTCGGCGGCTGGTTTCTACGATGACTGGCAGAATGGGCGCGATCCGGCAGGGATCACCACCCAAGACCCAGAGCTCTCCAAGCGTCTGGATCCGGTGGAAGGCGGCCGACGTCTGGCTAACTACCTTCGGGTGCTGGTGCTGGAAGCCCAGACCATGGCACGCGCCTGCGGCAAGTCACATTTGCACAATCTTGACCCTGAAGACTTGGTCGCACTAACAGTTGAATCTGCGGCCATGGCCCGGGTGCCTCTGGCAGGCACTAACTGGATTCCAGGCAAACAATACTGAGTAATCGAATCACGCTCCGCCCCAGAACTCTGTTCTCGGGCGGAGTTTTTATTTGGGGAATGCAGATGCTCGCATCCACGAACAGTCGCGATGCTTACATGTCTGACCCACGGCCAGCGGTGGAAGTGTTTTTAGGGGTAGGGAGTAATACTCAGCGCCAACGTCACCTGCGTATAGCCATTTGCGACCTACAGCATATTTTGCGAGACATCCGTTGCTCTCCAGTCTATGAAAGTGCTGCGATTGGTATAGAGGCTCCGGCCTTCCATAACCTCGTAGTGCGTGGCACGACGTGCCTGCAGCTTCCGAAGCTCAGCCGTGCGCTCAAGGAACTTGAGTTAAAACACGGAAGAAATAGGGAATCACCTGCAGTGGTTACGCTAGATGTGGACATTTTGATTTACGGTGAGCGGGAAGGATGCATTGATGGACGAGTGCTTCCTTGTGACGAACTGATAACGCGTGCTTATGTGCTCAAACCAATGTCCCAACTAGTCCCGGAAAAGCTGCATCCGCTGACTGGTTTGTCCTATGCAAGCCTGTGGGCAGAATTTGAACTCAAAGACTGAATTGGCCTGCTCTGGCGGAACGCTCAGGTCTTGAGCGTCGGTGGGGATATTTGATATCCAATAAAAAAGCGGGCCGAACCATCGACAGTTCAGCCCGCAAAGCCGCTCCTGATCAGGCATTGTTGTCTGGTACCAACAATTCAGGGGCGCTTTTCCCGAGTGGAGTCAGGAGAAGATGACAGTCTTGTCACGGTTGATGAATACGCGGTGTTGCAAGTGATATTTCAGGGCTTTGGAAAGGGCAATAGTTTCGGTATCGCGACCAATTGCAACAAGTGCATCAGGATGGTATCCGTGGTCGACACGTTGTACTTCCTGCTCGATGATCGGGCCTTCGTCCAGGTCGCTGGTAACATAGTGGGCGGTTGCGCCAATCAATTTCACGCCTCGATCATAAGCTTGGTGATAAGGCTTGGCGCCCTTGAATCCTGGCAAGAAGGAGTGATGGATATTGATCGCGCGCCCCGACAGTTTCCTGCACAGATCGTCCGACAGAATCTGCATGTAGCGAGCCAGCACAACTAGCTCAGTACCCGTATCGTCGACGATCTTCATCAGTTCGGCTTCTTGTTGCGCCTTGGTGTCTTTGGTGACCGGCAAATAAACGAAGCGGATACCTTGGCGTTCCGCCATTGGACGCAGATCCAGATGATTGGAGACGATGGCCGTGATTTGCATATCCAGCTCACCTTTATGATGGCGATACAACAAGTCGACGAGGCAATGATCAAACTTGCTGACCATGATCAGCACCTTGGGTGGCTGATCCGAAGAAAAAAGCTCCCAAGTCATGTTAAACGGAGTGGCATTTTCATCGAAGCCCGCGCGCACACCTTCAATGTTAGGTTCGCAGCCATCATTGAAGCGAAATACGGCGCGCATGAAAAAGTTGCCAGTGAACTCATCATCAAATTGAGACAGTTCGCTGATGTAGCACTGTTTTTCAGCAAGGTAAGTGGTAACGGCGGCTACGATGCCCGAACGCGCTGGGCAGCTGATTTTCAAGATGTATTGGGTCATGGATTGGATTTCTTTACGAACGGTTAACAGGGTATCCAGGGCGCCTGCGAGAAGCGCCCGGAGTCATCAGCCTTTAGCGATACGCTTTTTCTTTTCGGGATCATCGAACGGCATGTCGTGTGCGATGGCACCGACTTCGAGGCTGCCTTTCACACGTAGCGGTGACCCATGCACGGCTACAGATTTATTCATTCGTGCAATTGCCAAGGAGCGTTTAGTGAGACGCGAGTACATGGGGCAAGTGATCACGCCGACGTACTGCCCGTCCTGCCATAACGTGTCGCCAGGCTCAGCGGCAACATCCGCGTCGAGTAATACGCCAAAAATCTTGAAGCGTTCCTGATTTTGCAAGCGATAGTGTTCCGTCGCACCGCGGAAATCCTGCTTGCCTGGCGACACCGTGAAATCGAGTCCCAATTCCCACAGCGTGTCGCCCGCTTTCTGGTCGGCAAACGGATACATTTCGGAGTTGTCGTAGGGGAAAAACAGCAAGTAGCTTTCGGTACGCAGCCAGTCCAACGCGGTAAATGCGCAGGGAATGATGCCTCGATCCTTGCCCTGTTCAAGGATGCTGTCCCAGATCAACGGAGCATCGGCAGCCTTGCAGAAAATTTCATAACCGCGCTCACCCGTATAGCCGGTACGCGAGATCATCACCGGACGATCGAACAGCTTGGTCTGTAGGTGATGAAAGTACGGCAAGTCGCGGATACCTGGCACGTGCTCAGCCAGGAAGTCGACGGCTAGCGGGCCTTGAAGGGACAGGTCGTGGAGGTCATCGTCGAACAGTACGGCGACTTGACGACCTTGAGCCTGACGAACCAGGATTTCGTGACCATTCCCCGCGCCATGTACCACCATGAACGAGTTGGGTCCAGTGCGGTAGATCACGCAGTCGTCGGCAAACTTGCCTTCATCGTTGAGCATGCAGGCGTAGACGGATTTACCCGGATAGACTTTGCTGATGTCGCGAGTGGTCGCGTAACTCAGCAGGCTTTCTGCATGCGGCCCCACGTAGTGGACTTTCTTGAGGCCTGACACATCCATCAGGCCCGCACGGGTGCGGATGGCCTCGTGATGGTCAGCCAGATCCGTTGCATAGGTCCAGGCAGTGCCCATGCCGTTCCAATCTTCAAGATTTGAACCGAGCGCCAGATGGCGCTCACGAAGAGCGCTAATGCGCCAAGAGTTTGCCATGATCGTTTCCTTCAGAGAGTGGTGGGAAGGGTCAAACTTGGACGTCGAACTGGCTCAACCACTCAACGAGCGGTTCGCGGTAGTTGTTCATCCCCTTGTACTCGGCAATCGGCTGCGGCAGATCGCGTAGAACGCGATGCAGTCGCGTGGCCCAAGCCGGATTGGTGGTCAGTTCGTTCATACTGGCCAGATAGGTGCGGATCCCGAACATCATTGCGTTACTACGAGGCAGCCTTGCAATGAATTGCTGTTCGACGCGCAAATGCACAAGCTCGCCAGCATTTTCAGTCGTGACACTGCTTCGATCCTTTCCCCACTCGTGGAAAGTCTCGGGTGAGGTGTCCATGCGTGGGTTGATAGTCAGTGTCCAGTTCAATCTCCGTACTGGCTTGTCGACTTGAATATTGAGCAGGTACTTGAGCGCTCGATCGAAAATACCCAGATCGTGGGCCAGCGGCACCGGGGTGTGCCATTGTTTGAAACTCATGCCCGCGTCGAATGCCAGCGACCAGTCGGCCGGGCAGGTAATCATTCCTGCGTCCATGAACAGATCACCGTCACGCTGGTCCAAGAGGGCGACATCGCCTTGCACTTGGCGACTAATGAACTCGAGTGGCTCATAGGGCAGAGTCGTCGCGTCGCCGAAGGTAAAATGCTGATCAATGTCTAGTACATGGTTTTGCCAATGCCAACGATTACCCGTTTGGTTGAGGGTAAACAATTGCGGATAGTCACTGCTCAAATGCTCCATGTACATCTGCAGGGCATCCCACGCCGCGGTTTGCATATGAGGCATCACAAGATAGCGACGCGGATCATTCTGCAGCACGAGCGCACGCTCGGACATTTCAGACCTGTAGTGCTCGTCGATATCAAACCAATTCTCGTAAACGGAGCCTGGATCCTTTGACGTGGCAGGCTCAATGTTCACTGAGTACATGTACTGGTCTTCAGGAAACGGGAACGGAAACCGAGCGATTGCCTCTGGACTGTTGCGGTAAGTGAAATCGCCTCGAAATGTCTCGATGGGTTTCATTTTCAAAGTCATGGTAAAGCTCCAACTGCCGTTCAGAGGTCGATAACGAGTGAGTTGCCACAGCCGCGCGAGACACAGGGCATCAGGCTGCCGCTGCGTTCGATGGAGGTCAGGAAGTTGTCTCTATGATCAACATCGCCGTCTAGAAAACGGGTTACGCATTGCCCGCAAACGCCGCCGCGGCACATGTTGGGGATCTCAAACCCTTGGGCTTCAAGCGCTTCGAGGAGACTTTCGTCACCTTTCACTTCCAGGATTTGTCCCCCATGGGCCAACTTCACACTGAAGGGCTGGCCAGCTTCTGCGCTGGAGAACGCCTCCCAATGGATCCGACCAGAAGGCCAGCCGATGTTGCTGGCCTGTTCCTGAACACTGTTGATAAGCCGCTCCGGACCACATGTGTAGAGGTGACAACCCAGTGGGCGGTCGCGCAGGATGGTCGCTACATCGAGAGGGCGTTCCAGGCTTTCATATAGATTCAGCTTGTTACCCAGGCGCCCTTGGAGATGATCCAGGTAAGCATCCGTAAGACCTTTTCGGTAGGCGTAATGCAGCTCGAAGGAGGCGTGCTGGGCTAGCAGATGTTCGATGTAGGATAGAAACGGGGTTATTCCGATGCCGCCAGCAATCAGGACGTGATGTCTACCTTGTGAGTGAATAGGAAACAGGTTGGCTGGCTTGGTGAGTCGAAGCATATCGCCCACCTTCACCTCGCTGTGCATGTAAGCTGAGCCGCCTCGAGTGGGGGACTGCAATCGAACTGCGATGCGGTAAGTGTCACATTGGGCAGGATCGCCCACGAGCGAGTAAGCATTTCGAAGCGATCTTTCCTCCAGAGGAATGTGCACCTGGATGTGACTTCCCGCCGAGTAAGTCGGTAGTTTCGATTCTGTGGGTTCGAAAGTGAATTCACGGATGACCGGCGTGATGACGCGCACATCCTTGACCCGGACATTGATGAAATTGTTCATGCAACATCCCGCCCGTAAGGCTCGTCGGCGTTCAGACATACACCCAGATAAGCACCTAACCTGCGTGAGAAGTGCGCTCGCACTTCGAGTTCGACTCCACAGTTTTGGCAGGTCACTGTGTGTCGTACCGGCTGCGTTTGAAGGTCTGCGCAATGAACGCAATAAATCAGTTGATGGGTTCTACTTCCGGAATGGCCAAGGGTTATTTCTTCATTTGAAAGCCCTTGGGCAACCGCAAGCGCGTGCAACGTCCATATGAATGATTCATCGCCGAACAGGTAAAGATGGATTCCGATCCTGGCATCTCGTAGCAAATTGAACAGTGCTTGGTGCAGTTCGTTCTTATCTGCAATGGCGGGTGATCCGATGCTTAGCGAAATTAGATCGGTTTCAGCGCCGACTTCCATAATCATCCGGTCGCGGACATCGCTATCCGTCCCATCACTCACGAATACGTGTCGTGTGGCATACCTGTTAAAAACCACAGGGGAATACAGCGGAACGCTTTTGAATGGAGCATGAGGACATACATTTGAATCAGCCATAGCTGCTCTCCGTGATCAACTCTGCGCCGGAATAGGAAAGGCGCGCATTCCGGCTATGGTTTCGTCATGGGCAGTCTTAAAAGTGTGCAGTGATCGAACGTGTGAGGCGTTTGCCGCCTTCTATTGGTGCTGCCTGAAATGCTGAGCCAACCAGTCATCACTCCGCACGATGAAATTTCCTGATGGGATATATAGTTTCCTGCCAGGAATCTCCCTGCAAGCTACTCCTTGGCAGTACCGCTAAAGAGGTAGAGGCGCGGATGGGGTACGAAAATTGCTCTGTTCTTCCAAAACTTTGATCGCGTGATAATTTTTAGGAGGGCGCTTGACTACTTGCATGGCGAACGATTGCCCTCTGGATCAGCAGGCGCAATATCGGTTACAGATCGAGTTGCTGTTCGCGTTGATGAATCGCGTCGACCCGTTGGACGCGGTACAGACATTCGTGGATGCCATTTCAGGCTTGATCCCGCCAATTGAACTTGAGCTCGAGTTCGTCGATCAGTCGCTAGAGTCTGAGGACACCGCAGTGCGTATCCCGCTTTCTGGAAACGGTGTTTTGAGCCTGGCAGCCAAGGGCGCTAATTTGCCGAATGTCCGACCGTGGCTGATCGAAATAGCGCAGTTTATAGACAAGGCGTTAGGGACCGCGCATGGGTTTGCCTCAGCATCGGCCGCTGTAACGTCGACGTCGGCGCCGGCATCGATGATCGCTCGCGACCTGCATGATGGAGTTGCTCAGGAACTTGCCTACCTATCTCTGCAAATGGGCTTGTTAGTACGCAAAATCCGCCAGCCTGAAAAGGCCAGGCCGCTCGCTGAAGAGTTGAGGGCTGGGCTGAGCCGACTTCAGCGGCGGGTCAGAGAGTTGATCAGCCATGCTCGATTAAGCCTTAGCGGAAAATCGTTGCGACAGTCCCTCAGCGAACTGGTGCACGAACTTTCACCGCGCAGTGACATAGTCTTCAATCTGGACAATCGTCTTCCGGATGGCCTCTTGGGTGCCGAGGTGGAACTACAGTTAATGCACATCGTTAGGGAGGCGCTTGTCAATGCAATTCGCCATTCCCGCGCGAAGACCGTCAGCATTGAGTTACGCGCCAACTCCCCCGGCTATGTGCTCATCAAGGTCGAGGATGACGGCGTGGGTTTGCCGCCGAGCGTGCAAGGCTCCGGACACTACGGCATCACCATCATGGAAGAGCGCGCTGCCTCGATTGGCGCTGACTTCGCAATCGCCATCAGGGAGGAAGGCGGGACACGCATCCGTCTGTTCTTTCCAATCACCACTCACGCAGAAGAAGCTAGCCATTGAGCCAGACATCAATTGTACTCATCGATGATCATCCGCTGCTGCGTCGAGGGCTGGCCGAAATGTTTGCCGACACCTGCGACCTCGATGTGATTGGACAAGCAGGGGATGGGCAACAAGGCATTGAGCTGGTGCTCAGGCTCAAGCCGGATTTTGTGCTGCTGGATCTGCACATGCCCGGCATGAATGGATTGCACGTGTTGGAAGAGCTCAAAAGGTTGAAGGTTACCGCCCAGATAATCGTACTGACTGCGGAACTCAATCGAACTGAACTTCTGTGTGCACTTCGGCTGGGGGCTGAGGGATTCATATTGAAGGATACCGACCCGGAGATTTTGCTTGAATACGTTCGCTCTTGCGCTACCGGCAACGCTACCTTGAGCGAAAGTCTGGTGGCTTTGGTCGCCGAACATAATTTTGAGACGGGTACTGTTGATACTAATGCTGTCGAGCAACTGAACTCGTCACTCACTAATCGCGAAAGGCAGACGTTGATGCTAATCGCCCATGGCCGGAGCAATAAACTGATTGCGCGCGATATGCAGATCAGCGAAGCAACGGTGAAGGTCTATGTAAAAAGCCTGATGCGCAAACTCAAAATGCGTTCCCGTCTGGAGCTCGCAACTTGGATGATCCAAAACTCGCCTCCGTCAGGTGGAAAACCCAATGTCTCTCACTGAATCTATGCGCGAGCCAGAGTGGTTGGATGCCCTCCCTGTTCCTGTGATAGTGGTGGGAGAGGACGGTCGAATAGTGCGTCACAACCGTCATTGGAATGGGCGAATGCACTGCACCGTTGGCGATTTTTTTGAATCGGCGGTTCACCACGAAGACAAGGGGAGGTGGCAGGACTTGCTAGTGAGCGCTCGGCTTATGCCTGGTGCGCCGCAGACCCTCGAGCTTCGTTTCATTGACCGAGCGAGCAAGCTGCTTTGGGGCGAGGTCAGCTGCCAGTGTCATGAGGGGCAGCTCTATCTGACCTTTATTGATCGAACAGCGAGCCGCCAGCAGGCCATCCAGATGCAGGCCGACTATCGAAGTGCCACAGACCTGCTTCATAGTCTCCCTGCCCTGGTGTATCGCGGGAGAATCAACCGTGAGTGGACGATGGAATTCGCAAGTAACGGATGCGAGGCACTGACGGGGTATAGCGCACAGTCTATTCGCGACGGCATAAACGGAACCTATGGTCAGCTTATCCTCCCTGAATACGCGGATTATATTTGGGAAGGTGTACAGAGTGCCCTCATGCGAAAAGAGCCTTACGCTCTGACCTACAGAATCCGCTGCGAGAATGGGGAGGTGAAGTGGGTACTGGAGAAGGGAACCGGTATATTCACTGACAGTGGCGAACTACTCGGGATAGAAGGCCTGATTCTTGAAACTGCACCCCCTTCATCCGCTCTTTGGTCGAGAGAATGAAGGAGTTTTTCCGCCTCAAGGCTCTGGCGGGATAATGCACATGATCTTCTGTTTCATTCTTCAAAAACGGTCGGATACCGGGTTGCATTAAGAGGCGTCGCCTTGGAGCCGAACATCAGGTGAATCAGCTTGGCGGGCTTGGGATCCCAGCAAAAGAAACGGCCGATCGAGCGCATTTGTTTCAAGTCCACAGCGATCACCGACTCGACTGGCATAATCGTCTCGGTCCAGAACAAAACGTAGAGGTCTTCAGCTACGTCGAAATACGCACACTTTTCCACATCCGCGAGACCTTTTTCAGCGCCGTTCACACAGTGCCAAGCCATGGTTTCGGGACCGAAATACACATGTTCGTACCAATCGTCCGAGCTGTAGCGGTACAGCACGCGCTTGCCGACTAAACTGGACGACTGCAGAATCGGAGCGCCTCCAGGTAGGCCCTGAACTACGGCCGTCGCAAAATCAGTACGGGTGCGCTTTTCGCCCTCTCGATCATAAAAAGATGAAACGGCTGCGAGCACATCGCCGGTTTCAAGTTTCCAAATGAGCGTTGCCGACTCTTGGTAAGCCGGTTTCAAGAATTCGACGAAGAATATTCCGGTGCGCACTTCGACCGCTTCATACGTGTCGGTCGACGTGAAACCAGTACCTTCGCCTTCAAGAATGGTCCACTTCAAAGTGGTGGCATCAACAAAATTATGTTCAATCACCCAACCGTTGTCGAATTGCAAATTGACGATTTTCCCCGCCAGTGCAGCTGTTGCCGGGTATTTGTGCTCGCCAAAACCGTCGGCCATTTCCGCTAGAGTTGGCCATTGCTCTTCAGGCACGTAGCGCTGAAGTTTGAGTTCTTCTTCAATCTGATAACTCATGGGGGGTCTCCTGATTAAGACGATGGAGGCTTTCGAAAACTCGATGCTATGAACACGCCGCGATAAAGTCTTGGATATCCATGCCATGGCTTGGCTGCTAGTGACAATCTCGTGAAATCAGGCGCACCGTTGCATTCCTGTGCCGCCGAGCAGGGGGGGCAAGTGTTCTTAACAAAGACAATTGAAGTTGGTGGCCGTTGCTTAAAGGTGCTCACTTTCTCCACCGATCACGGAACATGGAGATTAATTATTCCGAGCCCGTGACAGATTCTCAACCATCACTATTCGCGATGCCAGATGCGCAGGTTTTTAAAGGCAGCGAAGAATTAGAAAGGGCGGGGTGCTGACAGAGCAACTCGTTCATGCTTAGGCCCCGCACAGTTCTCGACAGCGCTATTTCGCAAGGAGTGCTTGAGCGAGATGTTCATAGCTGGCGAGCCTGTCTTCAAACCCATGGGTCACGGTGACAATTCCTGCTTCATGCGTGCCAAATGATTTGCAGAGTCGGAGGATTTCCGCACGGCAAAATGAGGCCGAGCCGACGATCATACTCTCCAGCATCTCATCAAATTCGGCACGCAAAGCTGCTGTCATTCGCTGCCTGCGGCGCTCGACTTCCTCTGGACTTAAAAGCGGTTCTCGCGGGCCGCGGCCAGTCATCAGTTTACGATAAACAGCCGTGCCTGCGATGAATCGGGCTTGTTCATCCGTTTCAGCACAGACAACCGCAAGTGCCAGTAGCCGCTGGGGCTTCTGATCATGCCCCGCGTTGACCAGCGCTTGATTGTGATGATCAAAAATTGCCGGCGTGCATGTTTGTGGGGCAATGAACCGAGCCAACGCCAAACCCATTCCCAACTGCCCGGCCAGGCCGGCGCTGCCTCCGCCGGATCCCAACATCCAGAGTGAAGGACACGCGCCGTCATTGGGCGGAAAATGCAATTGCGAAAAAGGGTGGGCGGCCGGAAAGCTGTTTCTCAAGTACGCGCATAGTTGTGCTGCTTGCTCTGGAAAGTGATCCACGTCACTTAGATGCGCGGGGAATGCAAGGGCGGCACTGCTCAACTGACTGCCTCCTGGCGCGCGCCCAACTCCAAGGTCAATGCGTCCAGGAAAAAGCGATGTCAGAAGACGGAAGACTTCTGCGACTTTGTAAGGGCTGTAATGAGTCAGCATTACTCCGCCACTGCCTATGCGCATGTGTTTTGTATGGCTGGCGATGTGAGTCAGAAGAATTTCGGGCGCCGGACCGGCAAACTGAATGCTGCTGTGATGTTCAGCGAGCCAATATCGATGGTAGCCCAATGTGTCACAGGCTTTCGCTAGCTCCAGCGAAGTGTGCGGGGCATGGGTTGGGGGGCGATCGCCATGTATCGGTGTTTGGTCGATCACAGTGAGTTGCACTGACATGGTTGTTGCCTCTTTATCCAGACTGGGATGACTCGCGTGAGGTGAAGTTCGTCACCGCGCCGTTTCGTGACATTCTCGATATCGGCATGTTCACAGGCGTTACTCAGCGCTGCAAGCTTTGGAGGCATACACTATGAAAAGTGCAATCTTCCATCTGGAAGGTGCATTTTTCTCATCGGCGTTGGCTTTCATACTGGGCTCGTATTCTTTTAGTGGTTGTCTTGCAATACCAAGTTGACTAGGGGCTCACCTTGCTCAGTTCGTCACGCCTGTGTTTGTCATGAACGACCGCAACGCATCCAATAATAAGCAGAGTCGAACCATGAAAAAGCCTAATCCCTTGCTCGAAGACCTCAAGTCCCTTCTGCCGACTATCGCCGCCAACGCCTTCCAGGCGGAAGAGGACCGCCAAGTTCCGGCCGAAAATATCGCGCTGTTGAAAACTATCGGCATGCATCGCGCCTTTCAACCGAAGAAATTTGGTGGCATGGAAATCTCCTTGCCGCAGTTCGCTGATTGCATTGCTTTGCTCGCGGGCTCTTGCGCAAGTACTGCTTGGGCCATGAGCCTTTTGTGCACCCATAGCCACCAACTCGCGATGTTCTCTGCCCAGCTGCAGGATGAGATCTGGGGCGATGATCCGGATGCAACCGCCAGCAGCAGCATTGCTCCCTTTGGTCGTACAGAAGAGGTCGAAGGCGGTGTCACGTTCAGTGGTGAGATGGGTTGGAGCAGTGGCTGCGATCACGCCGAATGGGCGATCGTGGGCTTTCGTCGCAAAAACGCTGAAGGTACTCAGGATTACTGTTTTGCAGTGCTGCCTCGCAGCGACTATGAGATCCGCGATGACTGGTACGCCATCGGTATGTGCGGCAGTGGCAGCAAAACGCTGATCATCGACAAGGTCTTCGTTCCAGAGCACCGTATCCAGAAAGCCAAGGACATGATGGAGGGCAAGTCCGCCGGGTTCGGCTTGTACCCGGACAGCCAAATTTTCTACTCCCCGTACCGTCCGTATTTCGCCAGTGGTTTCGCCACCGTGAGCCTAGGTGTAGCTGAGCGCATGCTCGATGTGTTCCGCGAGAAGACCAAAAACCGCGTTCGCGCATACACCGGTGCGGCGGTGGGCGCGGCCACCCCGGCGTTGATGCGCTTGGCGGAATCCACTCATCAGGTGGCTGCGGCGCGCGCGTTCCTGGAAAAAACCTGGCAGGAACACGCCGAGCACAGCGAGGCGCACGTGTATCCGAATTCTGAAACCTTGGCGTTCTGGCGCACTAACCAAGGCTATGCCACCAAGATGTGTATCCAAGCTGTTGATCGGCTGATGGAAGCGGCTGGCGGTGGTGCCTGGTTTAAAACCAACGAGCTGCAGCGCTTGTTCCGTGATTCGCATTTGACCGGCGCTCATGCCTACACCGACTACGACGTCTGCGCACAAATCCTTGGCCGCGAGCTGATGGGCCTAGAACCTGATCCGACCATGGTCTGATCGGTCTTCACAAAGCATCGCGCTACTTACATAACAACAATCAGGGTTGCCGTTCAGCGCGACCCGGGAGACTCACATGTCCGCAGAACTCGAAACCACCTTCGACACCCGTGCCTTTCGCCGCGCACTGGGTAACTTTGCCACCGGGGTGACCGTTGTCACCGCCGCCACAGCCAGCGGGCGCAAAGTGGGTGTGACCGCCAACAGCTTCAATTCGGTGTCTCTGGACCCTCCTTTGGTTCTTTGGAGCATCGACAAACGCTCCAGCAGCCATGAAGTATTTGAAGAGGCGAGTCACTTCGCAGTGAACGTGCTGGCGGCCGATCAGATTGACCTGTCCAATAACTTTGCCCGCCCTAAGGATGATCGCTTCGCCGGTATCGAATACGACCCGGGCGAGGGCGGTTCGCCGGTGTTCGTCGATTGCTCGGCACGCTTTCATTGCGAAAAATTCCAGCAGGTTGATGGAGGTGATCACTGGATCATGATCGGTAAAGTTGTCGCATTTGATGATTTTGGACGTTCACCGCTGCTGTATCACCAAGGCGCCTATTCGATGGTGCTGCCGCATACGCGCATGACCAAACGGGAAGAAGGTCAGGCGCCGAGCAGTCACTTCCAGGGGCGTCTTAGCCACAACCTTTACTACCTAATGACTCAGGCTCTACGTATTTACCAAGCCAGTTATCAGCCACGGCAATTGTCCACCGGCCTTCGCACCAGTGAAGCGCGAATGCTTATGGTGTTGGAGAATGACGCAGGTTTGAACATTGCGGATTTGCAGCGAGAAGTTGCGATGCCAGCGCGTGAAATTGAAGAAGCGGTCGCAAATCTAAAGCGCAAGGGTCTAGTCAACGATGACGGCGATCGCGTGCGCCTCACCGTCAAAGGCGTCGACGAAACGGAAGGGTTGTGGTCGATCGCGAAGGAGCAGCAGGAAAAGGTGTTTGGTCAGTTCAGCGACGAACAGGTCGATCACTTCAAAGTTGTACTACAAGGAATTATTAAAGGGGCTTGAACGGCGCCATATTGGAATGCAGTGACGGCACCATAAGGTGCCGTTTTTGCGTGCAGCGACAGGTGATGAAGCAGTTGTTAACGAATACATCATGAAGCGAGCATTAAACGAACGACGATGATAGAATTTTAGTTAATAAATTAACTAACCATGGTCTCGACGGTTTCCTATGCTTCAGCCGCGCCAATCACTGACTCTGACACTGCTCCAAGCTCGCGAAGCGGCTATGGGGTTTTTCCGTCCCTCCCTGAATCAGCATGGATTGACCGAGCAGCAATGGCGGGTTATCAGAATTCTAAGTCAACATAGAGAACTGGAGATCAACCGCCTGGCCGAGCTCGCATGCATCCTTAAACCGAGCATGACCGGTGTACTCGCACGTATGGAAGCGGCAGGTATGGTGGTACGTCGCAAAGTTGAGCAAGATCAGCGGCGGGTTCTAGTGCGACTGGCGGAAAAAGGTGAGGCGTGCTTCAGCTCGATGAGCCAGAACATGGAGGAAAACTATCTACGCCTTCAAGCGCAATTGGGAGAGGAGAAGCTGCAGACACTTCTTTCATTACTCAACGATTTGAAAACGCTCAAGCGCTGACCGACTGATTCCGGTCATTTAGGGGTGTCTCAGAAAACGATGAGCCAGAGCCTCTGGCCCATCGTAACGACGCTGTCAGGCCGTACCAATGCCCACGCACATGTATTTCTGCTCGATGTAATCATCAATGCCGTACTTCGACCCCTCGCGTCCCAGGCCCGACTGCTTAATCCCGCCGAAAGGCGCCACTTCGGTCGAGATCAATCCTTCGTTGACGCCGACCATTCCGTACTCCAGCGCCTCGCTCACGCGCCACGCGCGCCCCAAGTCGCGTGTATAGAGATAAGACGCCAGTCCGAACTCGGTGTCGTTGGCCATCGAAATTGCTTCGGCTTCGGTCTCGAAGCGAAATACCGGCGCCAATGGGCCGAATGTTTCGTCGCGGGCGACCAACATTTCAGAGGTCACTTCACCGAGCACCGTCGGCTGGAAAAAGTTGCCGCCCAGTGCGTGAGTTTTACCGCCTGCTAGCAGAGTGGCACCGTTGGCCAATGCATCGCTGATATGTTCCTCGATCTTGGCTACAGCTTTGTCATTGATCAGTGGCCCTTGCTGGGCGTTATCCATGTCAGCGGCGCCGACTTTCAGTTGGTTTACCGCGATCACCAAGCGTCGTGTGAATTCATCGTAGACACTGTTTTGTACCAAGATTCGATTGGTGCAGACGCACGTTTGCCCGCTGTTGCGAAACGTCGAACCCATGGCACCTTCTACCGCAGCATCCAGGTCGGCATCGTCGAACACGATGAAGGGGGCATTGCCGCCCAGTTCCAGGCTGACTTTCTTGATGGTCTCGGCACATTGCGCCATTAAGATTTTTCCGATTCCGGTAGACCCGGTGAACGAAACCTTTTGAACACTCGGATTGCCGGTCAATTCGGCGCCGATTTCACTGGCCCGGTTGCCAGTGACGATGTTGAGTACACCGGCGGGAATACCTGCACGTTCACCCAGTTCAGCCAAGGCCAGTGCTGATAGCGGCGTTTCTGAAGCGGGCTTCACCACCACGGAACAACCGGCGGCCAGTGCCGGGCCAACTTTGCGAGTGATCATTGCATTCGGGAAATTCCACGGCGTGATGGCTGCCACCACACCGATGGCTTGCTTGATCACCACCAAACGTCGGCCCTGCTTGTCATGCGGGATCACGTCACCGTAGATGCGCTTGGCTTCCTCGGCGAACCACTCAATGAAACTCGCACCGTAGGCAATTTCGCCACGGCTCTCGGCCAATGGTTTGCCTTGCTCCAGGCTGAGCAAGCGGGCGAGGTCCTCCTGGTTGACCATGATCAAGTCAAACCATTTGCGCAGGATGGTGCTGCGCTCCTTGGCGGTCTTTCCGCGCCAGGCGGGCAGTGCAGCCTGGGCCGCGGCAATGGCACGAGCGGTCTCGGCCTGGCCGAGGGAACTGACTTCGGCAATGACCTCTCCATTCGCTGGGTTGGTTACCTGGAAACGATTGCCGTCATCGGCTTCGATCCATTGGCCATTGATGTAAGCCTGTTCGCGCAGCAGTTTCAGATCATTGAGTTTCATCGGACTTCTCGAAAAAATCAGTACACGCCGCCGGAGCTGGTGGGCGCCGGAGCATCTTTAAAGGTCGCGACGAGGGTTTGAAGACCGCGCATCAAGACCGTGGTGTCAACGCCAACGGCAACGAATGCCGCGCCCAATTCGATGTAGCGCCTGGCCAGTTTTTGGTCCGCGCTGAGAATGCCGGCCGCTTTGCCGGCTCTCTGAATGCGTGCTATCGCATCCTCTATAGCTGCCTGCACGTCGGGGTGTCCCGGGTTACCGCGGTGCCCCATTGAGGCACTCAAATCCGCCGGCCCGATAAAGACTCCGTCCACACCGTCGACCGCTGCAATGGCATCCAGATTGGCCAGACCTTCGCTGTTCTCAATCTGCACCAGTAGGCACATTTGTTCATCGGCCTTGTCGAGGTAGCCGGGAATGCTGTTCCAGCGCGAGGCACGTGCCAGCGCACTGCCGACACCGCGAACACCGTAGGGCGGGTAGTGGATGGCTTTCACCAGTTCTCGCGCCTGGTCCGAGCTCTCCACCATCGGCACCAACAACGTCTGCACACCGATATCCAGTACCTGTTTGATCAGCGCCGTGTCGCCGATGACCGGGCGAATGATCGGATGGCTCGGGTAGGGCGCCACGGCTTGGAGCTGACCGAGCATCCCGCGTAGATCATTGGGTGCATGTTCGCCGTCGATCAGCAGCCAGTCGAAGCCGGCGTTGGCGGCCAGTTCTGCGCAGTAGGGATCGGCCAGACCCAGCCATAGGCCGATCTGTGCTTCACCGCTTTTCAAACGCAGCTTGAAGGTGTTAACAGGCATATCCATGGGGGAGACCTCCGATCAAACGAAACGACAGGCGATGGAGCCGAGCATGTCGTAATCGACATGGAAGGTATCGCCAGGATTTGCCGCCACAGGACGTGTGAAAGAACCACCCAGAATGATTTGCCCTGGCAGCAGGCCGACGTCATAGGCCGCGAGTTTATTCGCGAGCCAGGCCACGCCTTTGGCCGGGTGATTGAGCACCGCTGCGGAGACGCCGGATTCTTCGATCACACCATTGCGATAGAGCACAGCGGGTACCTTGCGCAGATCGATTTCCGTCGGGCGTACGGCACGGCCGCCCATGACCACGCCAGCGTTGGCTGCGTTGTCGGAAATGGTATCGAACACCTTGCGGGTGGCTTTGCTGTGCGGGTCGACCTGCTGGATGCGCGCATCGATGATTTCCAGTGCCGGGATCACCCATTCGGTGGCGTCCAGCACGTCAAAAATCGTCACGTTCGGGCCTTTCAAAGGCTTGCCCAGGATGAATGCGAGCTCGACTTCAACCCGTGGCACGATGAAACGTTCGAACGGAATGTCGGTGCCTTCGTCGAAAAACATGTCATCGAGCAGCGCGCCAAAATCCGGCTCGGTGATGTTCGATGACACTTGCATGGCTCGGGAGGTCAAGCCGATTTTATGCCCGACCAACTTGCGGCCGTCCTTGATTTTCTGTTCCACCCAGGCGCGTTGAATGGCATAGGCGTCCTCGATGGTGATCTCTGGATGGTCCAGGGAAAACTGACGTACTTGCTCGCGTGAACGCTCGGCGTGGTCGAGGCGGGCTGCGGCTTGCTGAATGAGTTGTGGATCAAGCATGACAATGATCTCTATTGAGGGTTGACGATGGAGGCGTGGGTGCGCAGTACTAGAAAACCGCCGAGCGCGATCAGCAGTGCGAGCACATAAAGGGCAAGGCTGGCGCTGTGGGTGGTGTCGCGCATCCAGCCAATCAGATAGGGCGCGAAGAACGAGGCGATGCTGCCGAAGGAGCTGATCAGGGCAATCCCGGCAGCCTGGGTGCCATTGGACAAAAACGCGGGAGGCAGTTGCCAGAACATCGGCAGCGCCGCACTGGCGCCCATGCCGGCGAGGATCAGACCGCCCAAAACCATGGTCGGGTTGGTGGGTATGAGCCCGGCAATCGCAATGCCGACAGCCGCCATCAGTAGCGGTACGCAAAGGTGCCAGCGACGTTCACGGAGCCGATCGGACGAGCGCCCGCAGCCGATCATGAAAAAACAACCGGCCAGATAAGGGATGGCGCTGAGCAGGCCGACCTTGCCGTCACTTCCGATACCGCCACCGTGGATCAGCGTCGGC
Source organism: Pseudomonas sp. W22_MBD1_FP4 (assembly GCF_052113765.1). NCBI lineage: Bacteria > Pseudomonadati > Pseudomonadota > Gammaproteobacteria > Pseudomonadales > Pseudomonadaceae > Pseudomonas > Pseudomonas sp. W22_MBD1_FP4. The sequence continues at coordinate 239,942 of NZ_JBGQOI010000006.1, forward strand.
ATCCAGAACGCCAGCGTGTTGACCGCCAGCATCACCGCGAAATACACCGCGACCAGCAACCAGATCTGTGGGTTCTTGAGGATCGCGGAGAACGAGGTGATCGATTTGCGCTGTTCTTCGTGGTTCAACTGTTCGCGCAACTGCTGCTTCTGCTGCGATGTCAGCCAGTTGATTGTTTCGAAGCTGTCCGGCAGACACTTGAGCACCACCAACCCTAGCAGGATTACTGGCACGCCCTCGATGACGAACATCCACTGCCAACCGCGCAGGCCACCCACATCATGCAAGCTTTCGAGGATGCCACCGGAGAGTGGGCCGCCAATCACGCCCGCCATCGGTACCGCGATGGCAAACAATGCGGTGATCTGTGCGCGGCGACCGGCCGGGTACCAGCGATTCAGAAACACCAGAATGCCCGGGAAGAAACCGGCCTCGGCGACGCCCAGCAGAAAGCGCAAGACGTAGAAACCGGTCGCGCTGTCGACCAGGAACATGCTCGCCGACAGCGCGCCCCACACCACCATCAGCGTGGCGATCCAGCGCCGCGGGCCGACTCGATCCAGCGCCATATTGCTCGGCACCCCGAACAGCGCGTAGGCAATGAAGAACAGCCCGGCACCGAAGCCATAGACAGTGTCGCTGAAATTCAAATCGGCGCTCATCTGCATCTTGGCGAAGCCGATGTTGATCCTGTCGAGGTGGGCGAAGAGGTAGCAGATCAACAGCAACGGCATCAGCCGCCAGGTGACGGTGCTGTGAGTTTTGTCGCGGGCGACGGCGGTGAGGGCGTCGGCGGTATTGGCTGTGCTCATGGTTTTATACTTTTTGTCTGAGAGGCCGATGAAACGAACGGGCAGGGGCCTTAACTGGCCTGAGCCTTGAGAAAGGCGTGAACGTTGTTTTCCTTGAAGTTGAGTTGCTCGTGCAGCTCGATCATTTCGAACGACAAGGCCAACAGACGCTGGGCCTGAAGGTCGGCGAAATGCCGGGTAATGACGTCGAAGAGCGTCTCCGCGACTTTCTGCCGGGTGGCCAGGTCGCGGCCATGGCCGACCTTCAAGGTCATGTGCACGAAGGCGTAGTCATGCTTGCCGTCAGCCATGCGCCAGGTATCCAGGCGCACGCCTCGGCTGCGGATTCCTCCGAGGGGAAACACGCCGCTGTCGCCCAGTGTCTGGTGGATTTTTTTGAACAGGCCAGGCAGGTCGGCTTGCTGTTCAATATTGTCGGTGTATTCAGCAATGAAATGAGGCATGAACGGCTCCTTCAGGCCGCGCGGGAATGCCGTGCGGCCATACTGTCAAACAGGGAAAATGGCGTTGATCTGCCCGGTGCCCGAGCTGCCGAAGGGGTCGGTGATGATCTCGGCGGGCTTGTTGTAGTCCGGTCCACCGAGCAAACCCAGGAGCATGGCAGTGTCGTGCATCTTGCCTTCGCCAAAGCAGTGCTCGGCGTAGTCGGGAAGCATGGCGCAGAACTCTTTCCAGCGGCCTTGGCGCCACAGTTCCACCACATGCAGGTCGACCTGTTTGTCGAACTCGCGCGTCCAGTTATGGATATTGGCTTCGGCGTTGCGATCGTCCGAGAAGCGGTGCGACAGCGACCCCGAGGCCAGCACCACGACTTTGCGGTCGCTCTTTTCAATGGCGCGGCGCACGGCGGCGCCGAAGGTGAAGCTGTCTTGCAGGCGATGCCAGGCGCACCAGGCGGCAATCGATACCACGTTGAGTTTTTGATCGTCCGGCACGTCCATGTGCATGTAGCGCATCGGCACCAGGGTGCCGTATTCCAGCTCCAGGCTCGGAATGTTGTGCGCCAGTGTGCGCACGTCGGCCGCGTTGGCCTCAAGCGCGATCAGCTCGCCCAGCTCCGGGCAGCCCGGATACTCGTACTCCATATTCTTGATGAAGTGCGGCAGCTCGTTGCTGGTGTAGGTGCCCTTGAAGTGCTCGCCGCTGTTGACGTGATAGGCGCTGTTGACCAGCCAGTGCACATCGAACACCACGGCGGTGTCGGCGCCGAGTTCGCGGGCGCGCCGGCCGATTTCCTTGTGGCCGGCAATCGCCGCTTCACGGCAGCCGTGGTGCTTGCCGGGGAGTTCCGACAGATACATTGAGGGTACATGGCAGATTTTTGCGGCCAGAACGACTTCGCCCATGATTATGCTCCTGAAGTTGTTGTAGATTCCAACTAGCGAACAGCGAAGGCTGCGATGCACCGATGCGCGATACATCGCAGCCTTCAACAGCCCCTAGCGGCTGCTCAGAGACCCCATCGAGGGATGTGATGACTGCCCATCGAGATGCACACGTTCTTGATTTCGGCAAACACCTCGAAGCTGTACTGGCCGCCTTCACGGCCGGTACCGGAACCTTTCACTCCGCCGAACGGCTGGCGCAGATCGCGCACGTTCTGGCTGTTGATGAACACCATTCCGGCTTCGATGCCATAGGCCAGACGATGCGCCTTGCCGATGTCCTGGGTCCAGATGTAGGACGCCAGGCCGTATTCGGTATCGTTGGCCAGTTGCAGGGCTTCGGCCTCGTCCTTGAACGGAATCAGGCACACCACCGGGCCAAAAATTTCTTCCTGGGCGATGCGCATGTTGTTGTTCACGTCGGCAAATACCGTCGGCTGGATGAACTGCCCTTTGCTTAAGTGCGCCGCCAGGTTGGCCGGGCGCTCCAGGCCACCGGCGAGGAGGGTGGCGCCTTCTTCGAGGCCGATCTTGATGTAGCCGGTGACCTTGTCGTAGTGGGCCTGGGTGATCATCGAGCCGACCTGGGTCTTCGGGTCTTGTGGGTCGCCAACAATCAGGCGTTTGGCGCGTGCGGCAAACTCAGCGACGAACTGCGGGTAAACGCTTTCCTGGATAAAGATCCGGCTGCCGGCGGTGCAGCGTTCGCCGTTGAGCGAGAAGATGGTGAACAGCGCCGCGTCGAGGGCGCGCTCCAGATCGGCGTCTTCGAAGATCAGCACCGGCGACTTACCGCCCAGTTCCATGGAGTATTTTTTAAGGCCGGCGGTCTGCATGATCTTCTTGCCGGTGGCGGTGCCACCGGTGAAGGAAATCGCGCGCACGTCCGGATGGCGTACCAGCGCATCGCCGGCAGTGGCGCCGTAACCCTGGATCACGTTCAACACGCCGTTGGGGATGCCGGCTTCGACGGCCAGGCGCCCCAGTTCGTTGGCGGTCAGTGGCGACAGCTCGGACATTTTCAGCACGGCGGTATTGCCCAGCGCCAGGCATGGCGCGGTCTTCCAGGTGGCGGTCATGAACGGCACGTTCCATGGCGAGACCAATGCGCAAACCCCTACCGGTTGGTACAGGGTGTAGTTGAGCATTTGGTCATCGACCGGGTAGCTGTGACCGTCCATGCGCGTGCAGACTTCGGCGAAGAAATCGAAGTTGTGTGATGCACGTGGAATCAACACGTTTTTGGTCTGGTGAATCGGCAGGCCCGTGTCCAGGGTTTCGAGTTCAGCCAGGCGCGGGACGTTCTGTTCGATCAGCTCGCCGAGCTTGCGCATCAGGCGTGCACGTTCCTTGGCTGGTGTGCCGGCCCACTTCGGAAAAGCTTCCTTGGCCGCCGCCACCGCCTGCGCGACTTCTTCAGCGCCGCCACTGGCGACTTCACCGATGGCTTCGCCGGTGGCCGGGTTGTAGTTGACGAACACGTCTTTGCTTTCGACCTCACGGCCGTTGATCCAATGTTTGATCATGCTACTCAAGCCTCTTTTCGGGCGGAGAAGAATTCCGCTTCGCTGACAATTCGATTAACCAGGCGGCCTACGCCTTCCACTTCCACAATGACCTCATCGCCCGGCACGACATCGGCCAGTCCTTCCGGCGTGCCCGTGGCGATCATGTCGCCGGGTTGCAGGGTCATGAAGCCGGACAGGTATTCGATCAGGTAAGGGATGTCGAAAATCATGTCCTTGGTGCTGCCTTCCTGACGCAACTCACCGTTGATCCAGGTGCGCAGTTTCAGGTTGCTTGGGTCCGGCACATCGGCGACGTCGACCAACCACGGGCCGACGGGCGTCGTGGCGTCGCGGTTCTTCACGCGCAGATTGGGCCGGTAGTAATTTTCCAGGTAGTCGCGGATCGCGTAGTCGTTGCAAACCGTGTAGCCGGCCAGGTAGTCCAGGGCATCTTCACGTTTGACGTTGCGTGCCAGCTTGCCGATGACGGCCACCAATTCGCACTCGTAGTGCATGTAGGCGACGTTATCCGGGCGCCAGGTCACCTGATTGTGGCCGGTGTAAGTCCCTGGGGATTTAATGAAGGCCAGCGGCTCGGTCGGTGGCTTGAAAGCCAGCTCGGCGGCGTGGTCGGCATAATTCAAGCCCAGCGCGAACATGTTGCCGGTCACCGGTGGCAGCCACTCCACTTGCTGCTCGGCAAGCAGGCGGCCATCGGCCAGACGGACCTGATTATTGTCTTCAACGGTGACGGCGTGGATTTCGCCTTCAAAACGAACACGTGCGTGTTTCATGGGAGCTCCTGTTACTGGGCCGCGATGTGATTGACGAGGCGGCCCAAGCCGCTGATTTCAACTTCTACGCGGTCGCCTGGTGCCACGTCGACGCGGCCTTCAGGGGTGCCCGTGATCAGTACATCGCCGGCATGCAGCGTCATGAATTCGCTGATTTCGGCAATCAGTCGTGGAACGTCGCGAACGAAGTTGGCGGTGCTGTTTTGCTGACGAACCTCGCCATTGACGTACAGCGTGATGGCGAGGCTGTGCGGGTTGGCGATCTGCGCGGTCGGCACCAGCTCAGGCCCGACAGCACAGAATCCGTCACGGCATTTGGCTTTGACGGCGGGGCGGTAATAGCTGTCTTCCGGCAGGCTGAATTCATTGACGATGGTGTAACCGGCCACGTAATCGAGTGCCTCGGCCGCGCTGACCCTGCTGATGTCTTTACCGATCACCACACCCAGTGCCGGACCGGGTTGTAAACGCAGGCCGTTGCCTGGATGCACAACCTCGGCGTCATGCTCATTGCGCGTGTTGGGCGTCTTGATGAAGAGCACAGGTTTGACCGGCGGCTTTTGATAGGGCGGTTGTTCGAATTCGGCGAGGTGCTGCTTCAACAGACCCTGGTAGTTGAGCGCGACACCCAAAAGGGTGCCGGTCGCGACGTCATGCAAGGCACGGCTCATTGCATTTCTCCTGACAGAGCTGGCAGGCTCTTTTATCGTTAATGTGTTAACAGTTATAGTTAATATGTTAATGACCGTCAAGCGCGGCGGTATACCCGGTAGTGGTTGCCATCTAAAATTAGGTGCAGGATGAAAGCGACCGCAGGTCCTGAGGCAAAAAAACTGAGTAAACCGCTATGATCGATCGTCAACCGATTCCCAACATCAACATTGGCCAGGTCTACGACCAGCGCTACAGCGATGCGGAAGTCCATTACGACAAGCTCCGTAACCTGGCCGATTTTTTTGGTCGGAACATGCCCGTACACCGCCACGACAGATTCTTCCAGGTGCACTACGTAAAGAGCGGAACGGTGCGGGTGTATCTGGACGATCAGCAGTACGTCGAGTCGGGGCCGATGTTCTTCCTCACGCCGCCCACCGTCCCGCACTCGTTTGTGACAGAGGCCGATAGTGACGGGCACGTACTGACGGTGCGTCAGCAATTGGTGTGGCAGTTGATCGAAGCAGATTCCAGCCTGGTGCCCACCGGCGCTCAACTTCCGGCGGCGTGTGTCGCGTTGGCGCATCTGAGGCCGGAGTACGCGGGAGAGGTGCGTCGCCTTGATTATCTGTTCGAGGAGTTGAGCGTAGAGGTGGTGAGCGATCATCCGGGCCGTAGCGCTGCCTTGGACAGCCTGACGCGACTGATCATGATCAGCCTGTTGCGCTTGTGCTCCAACTCGTTGAAGGCGAGGCCTGCTAGGCATGAAGATCTGAAAATCTTCCACCGTTTCAATGAGCTGATTGAAGCTCACTATCTGCAGCATTGGCCGCTGTCGCGTTACGCCGACGGTATCGGGGTTACGGAGGCACGACTCAACGATGTTTGTCGACGGATCGCCGACCTGCCGTCCAAACGCCTGATCATGGAACGCCTGATGCAGGAGGCCAAACGCTTGCTGCTGTTCACCGGCAGTTCGGCCAACGAAATATGCTATCAGCTCGGGTTTAAGGATCCGGCTTATTTCAGTCGGTTTTTCCAGCGTTACGCTCAGGTCACTCCGGGGGAGTACCGCCAGCGGCAGCCGGGTTTGCGTTGAGCAGTGCATAGGTTTACTGGCTGTGGTTTTGTTGATCTTGTGGTGATCATCATGGCCGCCGAACTGGCACGGCAGAATGGCTTTTACGGTGAACCGATTGCACTTTTCACAGGGTCTCTGCGCGGTGGTGCGGTTGTTTATTAGCCATTCGTAGACGGTTGACCAGGAACATTCGACCATTGCCCTGTGGCTTGCACTGGCCTGCTGGCAACACTAAGCTGCCGACTCGTCCATTCATGTATTTTTGACTATGGCTAATCCGAGACCTTCACTGACGCTGACGCTATTGCAAGCCCGCGAAGCCGCGATGGCATTTTTTCGCCCGGCGCTTAACAAGCATGATCTGACAGAACAACAGTGGCGGGTCATTCGAATACTGCGTCAGCAAGGCGAACTTGAAAGTCATCAGCTGGCGCTCCAAGCCTGCATTCTCAAGCCAAGCATGACGGGGGTGCTCACTCGACTGGAACGCGATGGCCTGGTGCGGCGGCAGAAGTCTTCCCAGGATCAGCGGCGGGTTTTCGTGGCGCTGACTGAGCAAGGCCAGCAATGCTTCGTTTCGATGAGCGAAGGTATGGAGCGCAACTATCAAAGGATCCAGGAGCAGTTTGGCACGGAGAAGATGGAGACGTTGTTGTCTTTGCTTAACGAGCTTAAAAATATCAAACCCTGAAAGCTCGAAGGGTACATATGTGTCCACGCTTCGGGTGGGCAATTAACTGCAACGTCCCCGCGCACCTTTTCAGATGCGCGGATAGCGTTCGGTTTGTTCCTTGTTCAGCAGAGTTTTAGAAACGCCGCGCGAAGTTCGCGTATCGTTTTCAGTAACGAATCATCACCGACTTCAACTCGGTGTAATCGTCAATAAACGCCCCGCCAAACTCACGGCCTACGCCAGAGGATTTGTTGCCGCCAAAAGGCACCGCCGGATCGAGCATGGTGTGCATGTTTACCCATACGGTGCCGGCTTCGATGGCTGGGACCATGCGCAGCGCTTTACTCAGGTCGTTGGTCCAGAGGCTGGCACTCAAGCCGTAAGGTGTATTGTTCATCAGCTCCAGTAATTCTTCTTCGGTGTCGTAAGGAAAGAAAGTTGCTATTGGGCCGAAGGTTTCTTCATTGAGCAGCGTGTCGTTAACGGTGTTAGCAAGAATCACCGTCGGTTCGACGTAACAGCCTGGGCCGTCAATCAGATTACCGCCGTAGATAATGGTGTTATTTTCTGCCCGTGCCTTGGCGAAAAACTCGCCAAGTTTGCGTTGATGCTGACGGTTGGTGACGGGACCAAATTCAGTCTGCTCATCCAACGGCGAGCCAATGTTTAGTTTGCTTAGGCGTTGAGCCAGTTTATCCATGACCGGTTCGATTTGTGACCGATGAAAGAAGAAACGTTCGGCGGCGGCACAGATTTGTCCGGAGTGCAGAAAGCCGGCTTCAATAATGCCGTTGACAGCTTTGTCCAGGTTCACATCGCGCAGAAAACCCGCAGAGTTTTTCCCGCCCAATTCAAGCGTGGCACGTGTTAAGCCGGCGCCCATGGCACTTTGGCCGACGGCGATACCGGTAGGTACAGAACCGGTAAATGAAACCTTGTCCGTGCCTGGGTGTTCGATCAGTCCTTTGCCTACCAGTCCACCACCCGTCAACACGTTCAGCGCGCCAGCAGGGAGTCCTGCGTCAATGGCCAACTCGGCGATGCGCAGGATGGTCAGCGGCGTGAATTCGCTAGGTTTGATTATGATGCTGCAGCCGGTCACCAGCGCCGAAGCAAGTTTCCAGATGGCGATCATGGTCGAGAAGTTCCACGGCACGATACCGACGACCACCCCGACGGGTTCGCGCAGAGTGTAAGCGGTGTAGCGTTCGCCAGCAAAGGAGGGCAGCGACGGAGTGATAGTCTGGCCGCTGATCTTGGTCGCCCAGCCAGCGTAATAACGAAGGAAGTGCGCAGCTTGGTCGACTTCAAAAGCTCGGGATATCTGGATAATTTTGCCAGACTGGCAGGTTTCGATCTGCGCTAGCTCTTCGCGGTTTTGCTCAAGCAGATCCGCCAATTTTAGTAGTACATTGCCGCGAGTCGCTGGTGTGGACTGAGACCATTGCTTGAAGCCGCGATTAGCCGACTCCACGGCTGCATCGATATCCGCAGAGTCAGCATCCGCGACGCGGGCGATGACTTGGCCGGTGGCTGGATTGATCACGTCCAGCGTCTGACTTGAATTGCTCTGAACGTAATCGCCGTCGATGAACAGCGCATGACTCCGGTTGAGAAAGGCCTCAACTTGAGGCAGCAGTGGAATATCGCTCATGGGTTTTCCTAGTCGCAAATAAGGGAAAGGGATGAGGGTATTCCTTGCAGAATTAATTCGCTTGGCTGTGGCTGCCGCGCACATGTCTGTGCCTGCCAGGATTATTGAAGGTTCCCTTCCGACGTCGCCCTGGCACCAACCATTTGCATCGGACTTATCCGTACACTGGCAATCAAGAACGGTAGTGAACAAACCATTATAGATGGTTCTTCCCACCTTAACCGATACTGTAACTGTTGGGTGGGGGCTGTGAGTAATGGGAAGCATGCGATTCGTCGTCGTACCGGCTCACTATTCGCGTTTAAATAGAATTCTATATTGATGCTTACAGAAGAGAGTTGTTTTACGATGAAAAAATTTATTTTAATGGCTTAAGAAAGCGCAGGTACTTGGTGTGTCGTAGGTGGCCTTGGAGTTTGGCTTTCCCGGCTCTTCCCACTTCAGTTATGCGTTTCGAAAGGGATTTAGTATAGCGCCCAATATTCTATTTTATTGAAATTGACGCCCGCACCTGGGGAATACTGGCGAATGACAGAACGATAACTCAGCTGCACATGTAGCGCTGTCTCTTTTGGAGGGGATCGTCACCGAGCCCTTCGCCGGCCAAGTACCTAATTGTTCGGTGGCCTTACCCGTTTTGCCAAGTCAAATGCTCACCCGGAATGAAAAACGACATCATCCCCTAGGACACTGATCGATATCGCGCCACTGATTTCTGGGCTGATTGGATGTCCAAAACCTTCCAATCACGTTCTTAGTCATAGGCATCTGCTGGAAACGTTTCAGAAAACCGATTCGGCTCGCGCCTTCTTTTGTTCGCGATTCCGAAGAAAATAAACGTTCACGCCACTGAGGTCTTCCCAGGGGATTTCGACGCTACGTCTAACACTGCAATAAGGGCGGTGAGTCTCCAGTCGGCAATTAATATCAGTGAGCCTTCTAGCTACCTCAGGTTTGGCGATATCCGAGAGCCAAGCGGCTGGGTGGATGGCGCAGTTCCGCGGCCCGCAGAGTTACGGCACGGTGGCTTTTGACACCAAGGATTGCTTGTTTGCGCTTCGATGGGGCTTGAAGGTGTGGGTGAAGCAGCCCGCAGAAACAAGGGCATGCAGTTCATGGCATTGCTGTATCGCATCACACCGAAGCTATTAGCGCAGAGTTTCTATGCCCTGCGCCGCGACCCATCTGCTGGTTGGTACGAGCGTGTGAAGAGTCGTGAAGCCGTGCAGAAGTCCATACTTGAGGAAGGTCTCGACTTGAACTAGCGTCTTGATACCCGTTGCCACTACGTGGCCTACTGCCTGTGCAGTCTGGCACCACTGCCAGTTGGTTTGGAAACAGGCGTCCATTTGATTGACGTTTCGTAGCGGCATAAGCGCCCGGCGAACACACCTTCAAAATCCCAGCATTAAGGACGATCGTGTCCGCGTATTTTTAAGCGGACGCGATCGCCCTTATCGCCGGAATTTCCATGCGCCAACGAAGCTCTTATCCCAAACTGTTCAAGGCCCAGGTCGTTCAGGAATGCCTGCAACCTAGCGCAACCGTGTCCAGTGTCGTCATGAGCCATGGCATCAACGCCGACTTCATACATAAATGGATGCAGCTCTGAACAAATCGGTGCGCAGAGCACGCCTTGCGAAAAATCCTTTTTGCGGCCGTATCGCGTAATCGAAGCCTGTTTGCGTCATACGCGGAACTGATCCATCAGCTTCATTTGTTGATTGGCTCGTGCATTGAGCTGACTACTGACCTGCGCCGACTCAGCCGCTTGTTCAGTCAGCGCTTCGGTCACGCCGCGGATGGTTGAGACATTGCGATTGACCTCTTCGGCCACAGAGCTTTGTTCCTCCGCCGCACTTGCTATCTGCAGGTTCATATCGCTGATCACTGTCACCGCATCGCTGATTTTGCCTAATGCCTGCACTGCTTGTTGGATCTGCTCGGCGTTCTCCTGGGCCAGCGTCTGGCTTGAATGCATGGTTGCCACCACGCCACGCGTGCCAGTCTGGATACGCTCAATGACCAGTCGGATTTGTTCGACGGAGTCCTGGGTTCTTTTGGCAAGATTGCGCACTTCATCGGCGACCACCGCAAAACCACGACCGCTTTCCCCGGCCCGCGCCGCCTCAATCGCAGCATTGAGGGCCAACAGGTTGGTTTGTTCGGCAATGCTGCGGATGACTTCGAGTACCGAGCCGATTTGCTCGCTGTTGACCGCCAAAGCTTCGACTTCCGCGACGGCCTTGCTGACCTCGCTAGCCAAGGCGTTGATGTCGCGAGTGCTTCTTTCGATGATGGTAATGCCTTCTCTTGACGCTTCGTCGGCACCTTGCGCAGCCTGGGCGGCGCTCGATGCGCTGTGCGCGACTTCATGGGCCGTCGCGCTCATTTCGTTAGAGGCTGTTGCCAACTGATCGATCTCGCGAAATTGCACCTGCATCCCTTCACTGGTCTGCCTCGAGATTTCCGAGGACTGGTCGGCAGTGCCGCGAGCGTCATTAATGCTCTGTTTGATCTGTGCGATGGTAGGTTGCAGTTTGTCGAGGAAACGGTTGAACCATTTCACCAACTCGCCCAGTTCGTCTTTCTTGCTGTAGTTCAGCCGCTGTGTAAGGTCGCCGTCGCCGCTGGCAATTGCCTTGAGCATCTGAGCGACCCTGTTGATGGGGCGCGTTACGCCAGAGGCGGTGAACCAGATGAGCAGCAGGCCCAGCAGTCCAGCGCCTGTTGCGACCAGCAGCGACTTCAGGGTGTCCCGGGTTTGCGCCTGGTTAAGCAATGTTTGAAGTTCCAATGAGTCGGCCAGCAGTACGTCCCTGGGCAGGTCAATCACCACCCCCCACGCCGCGGCGCCAGGGATGGGCGCAACGGGGTAGACCGCGCGGATCAATTCGTCCTGACTCAACACCACCGGCTTTTTGAGTTGCAATGCGCTGAGCACTGCCTTGCTTTCATCTCCCAAAGGGACGCTGATGTGTTTGCCGATCTGACTGGCATCCTTGCTGTAAGCGGCGAGGACACCGCTGTCGGAGACAATCAGCATATGGCCCGAGCCGTTGAACAGCGTCTGCTGTGCATCACTGGCGGTCGCTTGCAAAGACCCGAGTGCGAGGTCCACGCCAATGACGCCGATGACCTTGCCATCGGCAATCAAGGGCATGGAGAGGGTGGTCATCAGTTGTGCCATTCCCGCCTGGGTATCGATAAAGGGTGCCATCAGGCAGGTGTGTCGCGTGTCTCGCGGACAGGTGTACCAACTGTTATATGGGACGCCGCTGATACTCAGCTCGGTCTTTTGCAAATCGTCTTCGGGAATCACGATATTGATCGACTGACCGGCCCCCCGATTCCAGCCGCTGGTAAAACGTCCTTTTTCATTGGAGGCACGCGCGGCGTCGTTGGTGAACTCACTGTCTTTACCTTCCAGCGCATTGGGCTCGTAAATCACCCAAAGCCCCAATATCTGCGGATTGTGATCAAAGGTGGTCTTGAGGCTCTGGGTCAGTTCTTCACGCAGCGTGGCGGCAGCCAATCCGCGCTGGGTGGCCATAGTGCGCAAGTTGGAGGCTTGGTCGGAAAGAACGGTGAGCATCAGCAGACTATCGCCGAAGGCCCTTTGCAGCTTACTCGCCTGCTCTGCGGCCTTGGCCTGCAGCAGGTCGTCCCCGCTTTCCGTCAGCATCTTGCTGCTCGACGTACTGATCAATAGATTGTTCTGACTGCTTTGGTAGAGATTCAGGCTGACGATCAGGCCAATCACGCCCAAGAGGCACAATCCGGAGAGAAGGGTGATCTTTAAGCGGATGGAGAGAGTGTCGAGCATTGGGTTATCTCGCTTGGGAGCAATGTGCGGGTTGACCATCAGTTGGCCTGAGCCACTGACTTCTTATTGTGTATGTACCTTCATCGGCCGAGATCCAATTTTAATAAGCCAGATCTGTAACGAGTTTTTGTATGCGTACCAACATCGATTGCCCGGTCAATTAACCTCGAGCAGGCAGCAGTGCTGCGCTTCATGATCGCTCTTTCCGCCAGAATGTCTCTTTGGCATTATCTGGTGCTTCGTGCTCCAAACCCACACACAAATAAAAAGGTTTGTCATTCTCATCGTGACGCGCCGACTGAAACGTTTCTTTATGCATTTAAGCGTCTAAGCGTCACCACCCCACTGAGTCAGATAGAGCCAAGCGCCATGAGAAAAGGATCGTTCTATTTATGTTATGCCAGCGAATACACCTTGTAGCGATCGGCAGGCATCCACTGATGCGGTAGGTGAATTGGCCGGACGCTTACGTAGCGGCGGCGCCCTGGCATCAAGTAAATGAAAAGTGCGCCGACCAGGCCAATGGAAAGCGCGATGACACTCGACAGTATTTATAGTGCCGGCAGTTACTGCTGGCGGTCAGAGCTAAGGTTCGTACACGTTGACGAGCCCCATCCTCGTTTCGAATAGATGGGGCTCTAAAACTCAATGTGCGGAGTCTAATGTTGCTTACTCAGTGTTTTAAATAAGCAATGAGTAGGGCCGTATCGCGAAAATCGGGCGCTAGAATTTGAATTGAGAAGGCCAGTGGGTCTGGCCGTCGGATGCCATAATTGTCAGTGACCGCTTTGATGAGTTTTTGGATCACCGGGTTGAAAGCGGTCTTGCAGTTTCCGTAAACCATAAAGCACTACGGAAAGAAGTAGAATACCTATGCCCATCAAAAGCTCTTTCGTCCCACCGTATCCTACGAGTTCCGTTGAGGCTGCCCCCACAAGCACTATCAGGCCGGTCAGTAAGCTAAAGACCCATGCGATCGGAATCCACCCAGCTCTAAGTTTTACAGGTCTTTCAATGTCAGCAGCATCTTTCCTGAGCCACAGAAACCCAGTAAGGGCAAAGAAAATCGATACCACATAGCCGATATTAGCAGTCACCAAGATGGCGAGAGGAGAGGAGAGCAGAAAGACCATTGCAATGTTAATTACGACTGCGACAGCCATACACCGGCCCGGTACTTGATGCTTGTTAAGCACACCCAGTTGGCGAATCGTCAAACCGTCAAGTGCCATGCCATATAGGGCACGCGATCCGTCCGCGAGGGAGGCATTCAGTCCCATGAATAGTCCGACTAGCAGCGTGCTAATGAAGAAGCTGCTGTATTCGCTACCCAAGATTGCATCGAAAGCTCCGATAAAGAAACCATTCGGATTGTCAATTGCTGCCTGCTGATCGGCCAAGCCTCCGAGGCTGAAAGCCACTGCAGCGAACACAGCAACTGTATAACCACCAGATGTTATTAGGGCCAGACGCATGTCTTTCTTGCTGCGGTATTCAGGGCCAAACGCAGCGCACATTTCTGTGCCGTAGGCACTCCACGCAATGAGGAAAAGCCACATCAGTGCGGTACGACCTGTATTCCAATCTGCAACAGGCAAATTATTCCAAGCGTTCTGAAAGTGTTCGAACTTCCAAGCGTCACTGTAGAGCGGAGCAAATGCTAGGACTAAAATTGGAACCAATAGCAGGGCGCCCATATATTTTGAGGCGGACGCTGCCATCTGTACGCCCAAGCGGTTGAACTGCCAGAAAAGCACTATCAGACCTACGCCGATAAACTGTGCAAGTCCAATGTTCACTGATCCGAGTTGGTAGCTCCAGATCTGCTCTGGGAACCATTGTGCTTGAATCAGCGAACCAGCGCTGACGCCTACAATTGCGAGTACTGCTGACCAGCCCAACCAGTAACCGAAAGAAGCGATCGGGCCCACCAGAGCGCAACGGCGTCTCCAACCTTCAGTGGCTATCATTGCAACGCCGCCTGGTTTGTTTGGGAACATGGCGCTGACTTCAAGAAAGATCCAGTTTTGACACGCACCAATTGCTGCTGATCCTACCCATAGAAGCAGTGCTCCGATCGGACCTAGCGCCCCTAGCGCGAATCCAAAAGAAGCGAATATGGAGCCCGATACCGCCATGGAGAGGGCAAACGCATCAGTCCATCTAAGCGTTTGGGACAGGTGTGAGGCATTATTTTCATTATTGGCCATCGGCAGGAGTCCTGGATAATTGAATGGTACGTCAATTACGACACAGCGTCTGGGTCCAGTACATGACTCACCGTGACCACTTATTGTTGACCAGCGCCATTGTTGCGACTCATGCAGTTCGGCCATCGCAAAAGATGTTGGTATTAAGAAAGAACTAGATTGACTCTGGATAATTTCAAAAAATGGCTACATTTCAGCGTAAACATCGTCTTGATGAACGGCATCAAGATTCAACTGTACGTCGACCAGCACGGTAGGTAGGAGTCTTTCTGGAAAACACCGTGGGTGCAAGCAAACTCGCCGCGGAGGTTTCGACAGATGTTATCCCGGACTGGTCTGCCGGGCCTAAACGACGGGTTGTACCTTAAGGCCTCGTCGGCAGGAAGCTCCAACCTCGAGACCATGTTGCGCATCTATTTTTTGTGCGGGCATTCCGATGTTACGCCGTTAGACTGCTACCGCTGAAATATGCCTCCGTTCGATCTGACGGCGAACAGCAAGTTTACGTATTGCCTGCGCGTCGGCGTTGATGTTGACGCTGACGCCAGTCGTGACGCAGTTGTGTGTGTCGGTGCGTCGCGCTGTCCTCTAACAAATAGGTCGGCTTACCCGGTATGCGCGTTGAGCGAATCATCTTCGGGATGCAATCGAATATCAGCCGTGCTTGATCAGAGAGCTTCTGCTGCTCGGCGAAGAGCATAAGTCGTCGGCGCAACTCGCTCCATGCTTTTCCGCACCTTTCCACTGCGCAGACCGACCTGATCAATTGCGGCCAAGCACTGAATTTCGTGCAGCACAATTGCAACTTTGACTTCGAGTATGCTGGCGCTACCCCCTGGCAGGTGGCCGCCACGCTGCGTCGGCACGCAACACCAGTCTGACGCGCAATGCAGATGCTGAGTGCGCAATCAGCATCAGCGAGATAGCTACCAAGATTGGTCGCGCCCGCCGGAAGCCAGGCGGCAGGAGGGGGGCAGCTTTTTTTGCTTGAATTACAGTCTCCTTACGTTGGGCATCGGGGGGACGTGCTTGATAAGGTCGCCTTTCCCGTTGGGGTGCGGTCCGGGCAACTATAAAGTAGTAGGCTTAAGCCAGACGAATTCATCCGTGAATGGCGGATGGTCAGTTGATAGGGCTCTATATAGCTTCCTAAAGGGTAAGCGTCTGGCAGACACACCTTGCTGATAGCTAAACTGCCGCCTTTCGTTTGTGGGTGATGGAGCCTACTTGCAGGAGTAGGCACTACCCTTTTGATGTCCTACGATCCGACGACGCTATCAAGTAGCGACGTCCCATAGGAGTTGTCCACTACGCATAGCCATTTTTCCGAGATTTGTCGAAACACGTAGGTCGCCCTGCGCGAAATCTCAGTTTTCACACCGTCCTTGTCCGTGGCCTGTAGCAAGGTCTCCATGATAACGAGAGCTACATCACCTCCTTGTATAACTTGGATCTCCCCCTGTGTGACAACGATGCTGTTATTGAAATGATCCGCAATGGCGACAAAAGCTCGGCGGATGCTCTCTTTGCCTGAGACGGTCAATCCTGGTTTGACCACGAGACTGGCGTCATCCGCATAAAATTTCATCAGTTCGTCGAAGTCTTCGGCTGTGATAGCGCGATCAGCGGCCTCGATTGTCTCTTTGAGAGTTCGGGTAAGTGCGTCCATTCCTGTGCTCCTGTATGAGCCTCAGAAGCAGGAATGAAAAACCCCGCTTTTGAGGCGGGGTTCGGCAGATCGTACGCAGCCCCACCACCTATGTGAAGGCGATAATAATTGAACTTGCGCAACGGAAACTGTAACTGTTCATGGCATGAATCTGCCGCATAAAGCCAAGAAAATCAACTGATACAATCCTGTATGGGCACACCGTTTGCCACTACACCGGTCTCCACTGATGCGGCAGCAACTGGCCGATCTCACTCGCCCGCTGCGCCGGCAACCGAGTTAGCACATCTTTGAGATAGGCATACGGATCATGCCC
Organism: Pseudomonas sp. W22_MBD1_FP4; assembly: GCF_052113765.1. NCBI lineage: Bacteria > Pseudomonadati > Pseudomonadota > Gammaproteobacteria > Pseudomonadales > Pseudomonadaceae > Pseudomonas > Pseudomonas sp. W22_MBD1_FP4. Next base: position 256,524 of record NZ_JBGQOI010000006.1, read on the forward strand.
ATTCAGCCGGGCAGACTGGATCAAGCTCATAATCGCCGCCGCTCGTTTACCACTGCGAAGCGACCCGGCAAACAACCAATTCGAGCGCCCGAGAGCCCATGGTCGGATCTGATTTTCGACTGGATTATTGTCGATGGGCACAGCTCCGTCATCAAGGTAGCGCGTCAGCGCTACCCAGCGTTTAAGGCTGTAATCCAGAGCTTTGGCCGTTGCTGATCCGTTGGGCACCAGATCGCGCTGGGCCAACATCCAGTCATGTAACGTTGCGATTATCGGAGCAGCTTTTTCCTGCCGTATTCGCCAACGATCCTCATCGCTCATGGCTCGTGTTTGGCGTTCAACTTCATATAGGCCGCCAATCGAGTGCAGTGCTTGTTCGGCCAACTGGCTTTTATTCGCCACGTGCAGATCAAAAAACTTGCGGCGGGCATGAGCCATGCAGCCGATTTCAGTCATGCCTTTCTCGAAGCCTGCCTTGTAGCCGGCAAAGTCGTCGCACACCAACTTGCCGTTCCAAGAGCCGAGGAAGTTGCGCGCATGCTCGCCCGCTCGGCTTGGACTGAAGTCGTAAACAACGGCTTTGAGCGCCGAAAACGGTGTCGTGCTGTAGGCCCAGACATACGCTCGGTGGGTTTTCTTCTCGCCGGGTGCCAGCATTTGCACCGGAGTTTCATCGGCATGAATTACGCTTTCGGCCAGCACCGATTCGCGCAACGCATCGACCAAAGGCTGAAGCTGTACGCCAGTTTGTCCAACCCATTGTGCCAGCGTTGAGCGTGCGATCATCAGCCCTGCTCGGCCAAAGATTTTCTCTTGGCGGTACAGCGGCAAGTGGTCGGCGAATTTCGCCACCATCACATGCGCCAGCAGGCCTGCGGTCGGGATGCCCTTGTCGATTACCTGGGCCGGCACCGGCGCCTGGATCAGCGTTTCGCACTGCCGGCAGGCCCATTTCCCACGCACATGCTGTTCGACGGTGAACACGCCGGGTGTGTAATCGAGCTTCTCGCTGACGTCTTCGCCGATGCGTTGAAGCTGGCAGCCACAGGTGCACTGCGTATTTTCTGGCTCGTGACGGATCACGGTGCGTGGGAACTGTGGTGGCAGCGGCGCACGCTTGGGTTTCTGGCGTGGCTCGGTCGGTGCAGGTCGCGGATTGACCGCATTTAGCTCTGCTTCGATGGCTGCATTATCAGCATCGAGCAGGTCATCTAGCAAGCTGCCTTGGTCAGGACTGAGCTGTTCGCTGCGCTTGGCAAACTTGTGCCGCTTGAGGATGGCGATCTCATGGGCGAGTTGCTCGTTGACCGTTTCTAGGCGGTGGATTTTCTGGCCCATGGAGTCGACTTGGGACAGCAACTGAATGGCCTGTTCGGCCAAGGCGCGCAGCTGTTCAGGTGTCATCTGGTCGAGATTGGGCGAGGAGGTCATGCCGCTGATTGTGCCAGAGCAGGCCTTCAGCGGCGATAAACCGATAGGCTAATAGCCGGTGCTACAACACTGTGATCGAACCACCCGCGCCGACCCGCTGCCACGGCAGACCCAGTACCAAGGCTTGAAGTTGCTCGTTATCGAGTTCGACTTCCGATCCGTGACGGATGCCGGGCCATTGAAACTTGCCTTGGTTTAATCGTCGCGCTGCAAGCCAGATGCCCACCCCGTCATGCACGAGGACTTTCATCCGGTTAGCGCGGCGATTGGCAAAGAGATAAGCACTGTGCGGCTTCGCCGCACCGAATACCGCGATCACTTTGGCCAATGCAGTCTCGGTACCGGCGCGCATATCCATGGGTTCGGTGGCGAGCCAGATAGAGTCGATGCGGATCACTGGGCAAGCTCACGGATAAAACGGGCGCACCCTTCAGGGTCTGAAGATGGCCAGTGCACGGTTAATTTTTGCTGCCCGAAAGGGATCTCGATACTGACCGGCATTTGCTGATCAGGCCGAGTCGCGGTCTCTAGTTTCATCGGGACGAAAGCGGGCAACGCCGGCGCCTGACGATCACGATAAGCGGGTATCCATTTTCGAACCAGGTTAGCATTGATGCCATGGCGCAGGGCTACGCTGGCCATGGACACGCCAGGTTGCAGGCATTCCTGGACGACTTGGGCTTTGAAAGGTTTGGGATAAGAAGTTCTTTGGCGCATGGCAATCCTGAAGATAAGGGCGATGGTGTCCACGTATTTTTAAGTGGAGAACATCGCCCTTATCGCAGGGATCGGGTAGGTGACTTCGCCGGACGCTTACCCTAAAGGAACAGAAATCCCGAGGCAGCCATACGGCAGTTCTCCATTGCGTATGGCGTCTAAAGTCCTTTCGAAAGCGATGTGAAGATTGGGTCATTGGGGAAAGAGGGTTGCAAGGTTCTAAGGGCGAGACCAATACGCCCGGATTGTTTGGGCTTCGTAGCGAGTGAGATTGCACCAGCACACTGCTGCATATATAGGGCGACAGAAGGTTTTCGTATTCAGATTGAAACCATAAACGCTCATCTGCGGCGGACCTCCATTACTAATGGGTACGCCTCACACCGATTATCTAAAAATCAGAACTAGCTATGCACGCTGGCTGTTTCCTCGGTAGACCAACTCGGTGAGGTCATTCCATTTCCGGTTAAACAATTTTTTAAGTTTAAAACTTCTCTGAAATCGCGGTTCTCGCTGAGTGCTCATTATTTCCGTCTTCTGAAAGCCATCCTTAGGGATAGTCTGAAGTAGGCCGCTATTTTTCGACTGCTGAGCCATAGGCGCTTTCAAAAAACGGCAGCCGTTC